>CALAPX010000180.1 GCA_937888355.1 uncultured Spartobacteria bacterium | reverse complement strand
AAGCTCGGTCATCGGCTTTCCCTCTTCGTCCGTGCCTGCGACCTGCTCTACCGCCAAAGTGCGAAAGGCCGACAACTGACTTGGGTTGCCGATCTTCTTGATGCAGGAAAACCCGCCGAGCTCGTTGCATTTCAGCGTGAGCACTCGACCTCTGACGATGTCGCTCGAGTAATCCGGCCGGATATCATTCTCACTGATGAGGGCTACACCATTGCGGAACTGGACAACGTGCCAGGGGGCATCGGACTCACCGCATGGCTGGCAAAAACCTACGCGGGTCTTGGGTATGATGTTCTCGGAGGGGCTGATGGCATGTTGCGCGGCTTCTCGGAAATTTTTCCCTACGGAGATGTAGTGATCTCCGAGGAAGCGGCGACCTACCGACCCGAGATGCTTTGGCTTGCTGCTGAACTCAACGCCTCTGAATTTAGAGAGTCCCACTGGCGTGTTCTCGATGCGTCGCCACGCAATGATTGGCAGAATCGGGTCTACCGTTTTTTCGAACTCTTCGACCTCGCCAATGTCCCTGCGGCAGCCGAACTCATGGAGGGTGTTCGCTCGAAGTCCCTCACTGTCACTCCCCCGTTCAAACCTGCATTGGAGGAAAAACTATGGTTTGCCCTTTTTTGGCTGAAACCTCTTGAGGACTTCTGGCACCGCGAACTCGGGGAACGTGCCTTCCTGGCCCTCCAAAAAGTCATCCCCTACACTTGGCTTGTTGACCCCTCTCCCCTGCCGCGCCATGCCGTCCTGCCAAAACTCGAGGCGCACTCATGGAACGAGGTGGCACAATTCAGCCAGAAACGCCGCAATTTCATACTTAAGATCAGTGGTTTTTCAGAATCAGCTTGGGGATCCCGTGGCGTTGCCGTCGCCTCTGACCTTCCTCAACACGAGTGGAAAGCGAAACTCACGTCGGCTCTTGAGGCATTCCCAACTCACCCACATATCCTTCAAGTGTTTCATCCAGGGCGATTGTTCGACACGGAATATTGGACGCCCGAATCTGATGCCATCTACTCAATGCGCGGGCGAGTTCGCCTGTGCCCGTATTATTTCAACGGCGAAAAAAAACGCATCCTTGGCGGCGCGCTGGCGACAATATGCCCGGATGACAAAAAAATCCTTCACGGCATGCGGGACGCAATTCTTGCGCCCGCAGCCTGAAAAATGCGACTGATTCCAAGGGATCAGTCACAGTGGAAAAGCTCTTCCATTTCAGCCCACCACTCGCCTTCTTTGCGTGATTCGAGCGGATTTTGGCATGGGTCGGTGTGCGACCACCACTCGCGGGTGCGTGCATCGGCCTTCATCAGGTCCATATCGGCTTGGAAATCCTCACCGATATAATTAAAGCTCGAAAACAAGAATCCATCCTTGTGGTAGATCGTGTAATTCCGGATGCCGCACTTGTGGATCATCTCCAAAATGTCAGGCCACACCGCGGCATGCAGACGCTTGTATTCCTCGTATTTCTGCGGATGAAGTCGATTGATGAAGCCGTAGCGTTTCATGGAATTAACGGTAAAGAGGGCCGAAGGTCTGGCACGCACGGAAGTCAGCCCCTTCCTGCTCGGAGGTGCCAAAGGCAGTCCAAGAAGCCGGACGGAAAACCTGCTCCGCTGCGACGTTATGCATGTACACCGGAATGCGAAGGATCGAAGCGAGCGAGAGAAGATCGGCGCCAATATGACCATAACTCATCACACAATGGTTGGCCCCCCAACTGTTCATCACCGAATACGTGTCACGGAAGGCTCCGGCACCGGTCAAGCGTGGCACGAACCATGTCGTGGGCCAGGTCGGATTGGTGCGCTCCTCAAGGATACGGTGGGTTTTCTCAGGCAGTTCGACAGTTTCGCCTTCGGCAATCTGCAGAACAGGCCCTAGGCCGGCAACCATGTTAAGACGGTAGATTGTCGCTGGCATCCCTCCACGCGTGGCAAACCGGGTGCTCCAACCGCCTCCGGGGAAATACTCGGTGATTGAAGGGTGCCATGAAGTGGCCTTGAGGCAGGCATCGACCTCTTTCGAGGAAATGTCCCAGAACGGCTTTATGGCTGGGGTGCCTTTGACCGTCTGCTCACCACAACCGTCGAGAGCGGCGGGGCCGGAATTGATTAGGTGCAGGAGACCATGCTGCGCCGGGGCAGGCACATCCTCACCACTGACACGGGCGATGGCATCGGCACTCCAGTAGGTGCGCAAATCGGCGAAGATCTGCGCGGTATTGGTGAGCAGAAGACCGAAGAGCATGCCTGCGCCGTTAAGAGCGTCATTCTCGGTAGCGACGACATAGGGGGCCCGGCGGCCGTTCCAGTCGAAAGAGGAATTCAAGATTGCCTCAAGAAAATCACCATTGGGCATGTGGTCAGTCCACTGACGCTGTCCTTGGAAACCGGATACAATGGCGTTATGTCCCTGGGCCTCCTCCCCAAATCCAACTTTAGCGAGCTTCGAGTTACCAATCATGAGATCGCGAGCGATGAGCGCCATCTTCACACTGGTTTCCCACTCGGCATTAAGTTGTTTGCGGGAGCGTTTCTTACCGGCCCCATTCCAATCCTTGCCTTCTTTGCAGTTCGCCTTCACCCACTTTAAAGCCTTTGCAAACTCGGCCTTGTCATAGATTCCCCGATCCATGCGACGGATGAACTCGGTCATATCAACCGACTCAACGCGCATGCCAAAATATTTCTCGAAGAGGGCGGGATCAACAATCGAACCGGCAATCCCCATCGAGGTTCCGCCCATCGACAAATACGAGCGTCCGCGCATGCTGGCAACGGCAAGGCCCGCACGGGCAAAACGCAAGAGCTTCTCTTCGACATCGGCGGGGATTTTTTCGTCACCGGCATCTTGGACATCACGCCCATAGATTCCGAATGCAGGGAGACCCTTTTGCGTGTGGGCAGCAAGTACTGCGGCGAGATAGACAGCTCCAGGACGCTCTGTGCCATTAAATCCCCAGACAGCTTTCGGTGTTAGCGGATCCATATCCATCGTCTCCGAGCCGTAGCACCAGCACGGCGTCACGGTGATCGACACACCGACATTCTCCCGACGGAACTTGTCGGCACAATCTGAGGCCTCACGAACCCCGCCGATACAAGTATCAGCAATCACACACTCAACCTTCTCTCCGGTATGGTGACGGAGGTTTTTTTCAAGAAGACGCACGGTATTTTGCGCCATCTTCATGGTTTGTTTCTCAAGCGACTCGCGCACGCCGCCGAGGCGGCCGTCGATAGTGGGTCGGATTCCAATTTTTGGCAGTGAGCTCATGGTTTTTTTAGTGAGTTGGATTTTTTGGTGAATTGTGTGCGGCGGTAATGCTCGTCGGGACGGTTATTGATGCGGTCGCTGACTGTATCGGGAAGAAATCTTGGGCCTCCCATGGAGAGGGTCTCCCGGAGAATGCGCGCCCATTTATCGAGCATGAGAAGAATATTCAACACCTCTTCGTCGGAGGCACCAAGGGCGACAAGACCATGGTTTTCAAGAAGGATGACTTTTGGGGGATATCCAAACGAGGCGGTGTAGAACCTCAAGGTCTCGCGTACCTTTCTTGCCAA
>CALAPX010000179.1 GCA_937888355.1 uncultured Spartobacteria bacterium | reverse complement strand
GATGGGGGTGGCGTTGGACTCGGTGGTTTGACCATGGGCCAAAACCACGCTGTGAATCGCGACAAGGGCCGCGAGTATTGTTTTTTTCATTTCTGTCCTTTTTTGCTAACGGGGAATGTCATTGGACAATCCCTTCCCCCGAGTCGAAAGGACTACCCCCGGCACGGACAGTCATGCGCTGCCGTTGCGCCATTGCAGACGCTGTGCGGTTTTCTCCGCCGGTTCGAACCCGGACTTTGACCTTTGCGCGACAGTGAGGGACTTACACCCTTGCTTTCCTACGCCGACGGATTGGTTTTTTCTGAAATATAGAGCTATTCAGGTGTGTAGCCTGATCTTCGGTCACCTTGTACAAATCTTTCAGATGCTGTCAACTCCAAGCGCAAGCACGGGTTTTTCATGGAGGCCAGGTGTTGCAAGAGTTATTATTACGCTGATGAAAAAAACTTGCCGTTGCCAGGCTTGTTCTACATGCCTTTCAAATGCGTTCTGTGGATTCCAATGGTGTAGTTGCCTGTCCGAATGCGCTGCCGGAAATTATCACGACGGCGTGTTATGGCTCTTGGCAAACAATGTCTTCCCCCAATCGATGGCGGGTGATAACGCCACAAATTCACTGAACGATGGCTAGCCGCAAGAGGCGTTTGGATGTTGCCCTCGCAGAGGAGGGGCTATTTGCGACTGTTGATGAAGCCATGAGAGCTGTCATGGCGGCGCAAGTGTTTATCAATGGCCAGAAAGTCACAAAGCCCGGTACGCCGGTTTCAGGTGAGGATATATTATCGCTTGTGGCCCGTGAGAAATATGTTGGCCGCGGCGGGTTTAAGTTAGAAGCCGCCCTGGATGCATTCCTGATCGATCCCGCTGGGATGGTCTGTGTGGATATCGGGGCTTCGACAGGAGGCTTTACTGATTGCCTTCTCCAGCGCGGAGCAGTTCATGTTTATGCCATTGATGCCGGGCATGGACAGTTGAATTGGCGTTTGCGTGAGGATCCCCGTGTGGATTGCCGGGAAAAAACGAACGCCCGTTTTCTGCAAGCCGGAGACTTTAACGTTCTTCCGCAGATGGCAGTGGGTGACGTCAGTTTTATTTCTTTAACACTGATTCTCCCTGCGGTATTCGGTGCCCTGCCCGTAGGAGCTGATGTAATCTTTTTACTCAAGCCACAATTTGAGGCGGCTCGGTAGGAGGTTGGTCTCGGTGGTGTCGTGCGTGATCAAGCGGTACATGAGCGCTGTATCGCCAAGGTTAGAAATTTTGTTCTGAGTACAGGGCAGGAGTGGCTAGGCTGTATTCCATCCCCCATCACAGGACGTGATGGGAACCGTGAGTTTCTAATCCATCTGCGTAGGGTGTAACCCCGCAAGGTGTCAAAAATTGAGATTCAAACTCGTTGTAAAGCGGGTCTGGAGTTCATCGCTGTTCCCCTGGCCGGTGGACAGCATGAACGTGTTTTGCCAGGCCAACCATTCACGAATGCGCCAGTAGAGCGATGCGCTTGTTAGGAAGTAGTCGCTCGGACCCTCCACGCCGCCATTTAGGCTATCGCTGGTGAGGGATGCGTATTCAGACTGCTCGTAGCCGCCTGAAAGGGAGAGATCGATCCCGGTGAATAAACTTTGGGAGACTGTGCCAAGGATACCACGGGTAATGTTGTATTGATTTGGGGAGAGTGTTGAGAAGCCTTGGTTCTGGTAGAGAGAAAGCGAAAGGCGTGTTTTTTCTCGGGCGTTCCAACCTGCCATAAGAGTAAAATTCGGACGAATGTCGGCTCCCTGCATGCCAAAGGTCGCCTTGAAATAGGTTTTTTCTGTAGGGGTATAACTAATGCCTGCGGTGTAAACGGGACGCAATCCCACATACTGGGCGTCAGGGATATTTTGATCAGAAACATAGCCGATACCTCCCCCGGCATCGACGGAGAATTTCGGAGCCAGTTGATAGGTCAGTTGAAGCATGGTATCGACATACTTGCGTCCCTCAGTCGACAGACCTTCATCAAAGGTTTGAAGCTCCTGCCCCGCACTAAGCACGAAACGGACGTTCGTCTTTGGGGTGACAAGGTAATCAGCGAAGAGACTGACGGAGGTGGTCAGGCTACTGGAGTCGGGTTGACTGGCTTCACCGATTGCGGATTGGGAATCGGCTGTGTTGCTGTAGGAGATAGATCCTGCAGCGCCGATGCTGGCTTGCTCGGTTAAAATGTAACGAATCGAGAGAGCTGTGGAGGTTGAGGTTTGCCAGTTGTTATTGCCGGAGGCAATATCGAAGCCTGATCCTGACGAGGCTGATGCACTCAGGGTGACAGCGAGCCGACTGGTGTTGTAGCCAATCTCGATGCCGCCGGTCAGTGAAACAGGGTTGCGTTGCATGCCGGTGCCGGCGGAGGTGTAGTCTTGGTTGAAATAATAGCGGTAACCCGTGCCAAAGCGAGCGGATACCCGCCAGACACCGATCTCGCGGTCGTATACAATCCCAATCGTGGGAGCCGCAAAAAAACTGTTGTTATCGGCAAAATTGGTATCGGTGCCCCCGGAGTTTTGTGAGGTGTATTCCCAACCGGTGGCTAAGCCGAGTTGGAAATCCAGTGGTCCGAAGCGGAGCCCTCGCTTCAAGTTTTCCGCCATACGGTCGACATCACTTACAAATCCCGATGTCAAGTTTGGCTCCTCGCCAATCATTTCTCCGGAGGCATCTTCATAGAGGCCACCATCTGCTTGAAAATACTGTGGAGTTGATTCCCGGTCCTTTTGAGGGCCGGCCCACCTGCTTCGGAATTCAGCTTCTTTAACGGTCAGGAGGGTTTGTGCGAACCCATGAGTTATTGATGCAGCCAAGGCAATGACAACGACCAACGGGAACAGAGAAAAGGATAAAAATCGTGAGGGGGTCACTTTTTAGAAAAACTAAATTTCAGGGCAAGAGGAGACATTGGCGAGTCACGCCTAGGCACTGATCTGGTTGTGTGTTGATAAACCATGAAACTTTTCAAGGATTCGACATTCGAAATTCATTGCAAAAGGTCCTGAGGGGGTTGCTAGAGATATGTATGTTTAAAAAATTGGGGGGATTTAGTCTATTGTACTTTGGTTAAACCAGCATAAAGGGAGTGAATTTCTCAATGATCTTCTGCCAAAAGCCAAGGTTTTTTCCTCTCTGATTTGGGCGATTGAAATTGGTTGGGCAAATCGGGCCGGGTGGTATAGCTAGGCCTTGATTGAGTGAGGGAGATCGTCCAAGGTGCGGCGATGACCTCTGTCTCCACTGATCTCGTTTCCGAGATTCTTGATCTGAAACGCCAACGCAACGCGATAATTCTTGCGCACAATTATCAAATATCACCAATACAAGAGGTTGCAGACTATGTGGGGGATTCGCTCGGGCTAAGCAGAAAAGCGGCCGAAACGGATGCCGATGTAATCGCCTTCTGCGGTGTTCATTTTATGGGGGAAACGGCCAAAATTCTGAACCCTACAAAAACCGTTGTGATTCCAGACATAAATGCCGGGTGTTCACTTTCGGATGCCTGTCCTCCCGAAAAGCTTGCAGCCTTTCTAGAAGAGCATGCGGAAAAAAACTATTATGTGATTGCATATATTAACTGTAGTGCCGGGGTGAAAGCACTTGCAGATGTTATAGTAACAAGCGGAAACGCAGTCCGGATCGTCACATCTGCTCCCCAGGACAGAAACATCCTTTTCGTACCCGACCAGAATCTCGGAGCCTGGGTCATAGAACAGACCGGTCGCAAGATGGATCTCTGGCGAGGGAATTGCTACGTGCACGTCGAATTCACCCGTGACAGCATCAATCGCATTAAAGCCTCCCACCCCGGCGCGGTGGTGGTGGCGCATCCCGAGTGTACCCATGCTGTCCGATTGCTGGCTGACGAGGTGTGTTCGACGGAAAAGATGGTTTCCTATTGCCGTGAAAATCCTGCGAAGGAGTTCATCATTGTCACCGAGAGCGGCATGCTCCACCGGTTGCGGCGCGAGGTGCCTGGCAAGAATTTCATTCCAGGCCCCACCGATCAATGCGCCTGCGCCGACTGCCGTTTCATGAAAATGAATACTCTGGAGAAGTTGCGGGATTGCCTCGCGAATCTCGAACCCCGCATCGAAATGCCCGAGGAACTCCGTTCCCGTGCCGAGAGATCGGTGCGTCGGATGCTGGAATTGTCAGAGTAGTACCGGTTGGTAGTCGGGGTGTTTTTCCTCCTCCTCGTTGAGGGTGGGAGTTGCGGAAACGGTTGGGTCGAAGAAGAGCAGTTCCATTTTGCCATCGTGGTGCTCGACCATCGCGGTGCAGCTTTCGACCCAGTCCCCGCAATTGTAGTAGGTGTTATCGCCAACCATTCGCATGGCCGCCGTGTGGATGTGGCCGCAGAGAACCCCGTCGACGTTGTAATCCTTTGCGTAGCGCACAATCGATTCCTCGAACTTTCCGATGAAGTTCACGACGTTTTTGACCTCTGCCTTCACGTAGGCGCTCAAGGACCAATGGCCGAGACCCATGATTCGGCGGACAAAATTTACCAACCAATTGCAGCGCATTAATGTCACGTAGCCGATATCGCCGAGGTGGGCTAGCCAGCCGAGATGTTGCACCACATTATCGAGTTCGTGCCCGTGCATGACCAAGAGGCGGCGACCCTCAGCCGTCATGTGGATGGCGTTTTTGCGAATGGTGACGCTGCCGTAGTGGCCGAGGAATTCCGAGATGAATTCGTCGTGGTTGCCCGGAATGTAGATGATTTCTGTACCCTTGCGTCCCTTTCGGAGGAGTTTTTGAATGACGTCGTTGTGAGCCTGCGGCCAGTAGATGCCGCGCCGGAGCGACCAGATATCGATCAGATCGCCTACCAAGTACAATGTTTCAAACTCCGTCTCGCGAAGAAATTCAAGGAGCGCACCGGCTTTACAACCTCGGGTTCCGAGGTGCACATCCGAAATCCATGCGGTCCGGTAAGTGGTGGACATCTTGCTGCCACACATCAGTCGAGCACGCTGACCCTGTGAACTGCGAAAATGTGAATATTCCGTCACACTCCACTAGGCTTGAGGAGGAATCGTATGGTCTTTTGGTATGCGGTGGCCGAGGATCGTTAGATGTCTGCCGCCATGCCAACGTTGCGCGAACTGAAAAGCCGCGCCCAACTTTTGAAACCATCAATCAAGCTCGGCAAAGCCGGAGCGACCCCGGCGTTTCTCTCCGAGTTGTCGATGCTTCTCAACAAGCATGGATTGGTGAAAATCCGATTTGAGGGATTCAAGGAGAAAAGAAAGGAACTCTCTCGCGAGTTAGCTGCTGCCAATGGGGCGACGCTCGTCCTGCAAGTCGGCCACACCGCCGTCTTGCATAAGCCGCCGGCAGCGTAGAGATCAACGTTTTTTGAAGAACAACTCAGCTGCCTTCAGGTCAGCCGGGGTGTCGATGCCTGGCCCGGTTGGGCGGGTTTTTACAACGTGGATCTTTGCCCCATGTTCGAGGGCGCGGAGCTGCTCAAGTTTTTCAGATTTCTCAAGTGGCGTTTGTTTCCAGCGCACGAATTCGAGAAGAAAACGGCGGCGGTACCCGTAGATTCCAAGATGCCGGAAACGGGCTGGCGAGGAATCTTTGTCGCGGTCGCTCGGGATCGGTGCCCTGGAAAAATAAAGGGCGGTGCCATCGAGCGCCATGACGACTTTCACGCAGTTTGGGTTTTCAAGTTCGTCCGGTGTCAGTGGGCATGCAGCGGTTGACATGGAAAGCGAACGGTTCTCCTGAAGCGATGTTAGTAATTTCGCGGGAAGGGTGGGGGGGATGAAGGGTTCGTCCCCCTGCACATTCAAAACGATGTCAAATCCCGTTAAACGATTTGCCACTTCTGCAATGCGGTCGGTGCCACTCGGATGTCTTGGCGAGGTCATTGCAACCTCCGCCCCGAATGCAAATGCCGCCTCGGCGATCCTCATGTCATCTGTCGCCACGATCACGGCATCGACGCCTTTTACCTTCATGCAACGTTCCCAGACATGGCACAGCAGAGGTTTCCCGGCGAGTTCGAGAAGCGGCTTGCCTGGAAGACGGCTTGAGGCCCAGCGTGCGGGAATGACGATCGCGGATTTCGGCATGGTGAGAATCCATAACGGTGAGATCACTTCGGGGCGAGTGCCAAAATAATAAAAGCCGATCATCGCCTTGATTCAGAAGGGAAGTGGTTGCGGGCTGAAGGCACGCGTTGTATGGATAGCTCAACAATGGCTACAACCTCTTCCTTTAATCTCTCCAGATCGCTTGGCGCTGTGCTTTGGGGAATTTCTGTGGCGCTTTCATGGATGTGGGGGCTTGGCCTGTTTTTCTCAGTTCAATTCACGACGCAATTTGGCCTGTTCGGTTTGCTTACCTTCGCCATTCCAAATTTCCTCGGTTTGCTAGTCTTCGGTTTGGTGACCCACCACTTGGCGCGGAGGGATTCCGGCTCCGAGTCGCTGGCAAGGTTTTTCAACACGTGGTCGAGACCGTTCCGGCTCGTCTTTTTCCTCTACCAAATCCTAGCTATCACGCTCACCATCTTCGCATTCATCCGGTATGCTTGGATGCCGCT
>CALAPX010000178.1 GCA_937888355.1 uncultured Spartobacteria bacterium | reverse complement strand
CGATCGGGAAAATGCGCATCAAAGAAAAAATAGGTTCCGGAATGCCTGCGGGCACTGTCTTCAAAAGCCGCATCCCTACGGGCGAAATCCTGCAGGTAAATGCTCCAGGCCGAGACCCGATCGTCTCTCGCATCCTTTGGCTCGAAGGGCTCGAAGCCAGCAACCGCAATGCTTTTGGTCGCTACATTTATATCCACGGCACGCCTGAAGAGCGCAACATCGGCCTCCCTGTCAGCTATGGGTGCATCCGCATGCGATCCAAGGACGTGATCGAACTCTTCGATTCCGTGAAAAAAAATACCAATGTCTTCGTGACCTCAGGACCTCTTCCAAAGAGATTTGCCATGGGCGATACCCAATCCAAAAAACTCTGAAGGCCTTCAAACGCGATCTTGCCCGCCAGCGACCGAACGCTAAATTAACATTCAGAAACTGCTTCTCATTGGATCTCCAAAGGAACATTTTGCTCTTTCATCGTGGAGAAAACTAAACCATCCGAAAATCCGTTCATGAATCCACTAGAGGAAAGGCTCCTCTATAAATTCAGGAATGGCCTTCTTCTTGCCGAGGCGCTGACACATCCCAGCATTTCCTTGGAGAGAAAAAACTACCCCTTTGACAACCAACGCCTCGAGTTTCTTGGCGATGCAGTCATTCAAGTTGTCGTCACCGAACACCTGTTTCGGATGTTCCCGGAATTCGGCGAAGGACAACTCACGAAACTTCGCACACGAATTGTCTCACGCCCGGCACTGAGGGAAAGAGCCAAGGCTCTTGATCTTGGAAACTGTATGATGATGGGACGCGGAGAAGAGGCGAATGGAGGCCGTGACCGCGCCTCGACGTTGGCCGATGCTTTTGAGTCACTCGTTGGCGCCATTTACCTCGATGGGGGCTTCGATGCTTCCCGGATTTTTCTTCTTCGCCAGATGGAATGCGTCTTTAACGAAATCGCCAACCAACCCGAGGAGATCAATCCAAAAGGCTACCTGCAAGAATTCCTCCAAGCCATACAACCCGCCGCCCCAGATTACCGCATCCTCTCCCAAACAGGGCCAGAGCACTCGAAGCAATTTCTTTGCTGTGTGGTGTGGAACGAACTCGAGCTCGGGCGAGGCAAGGGCGCAAGTAAAAAAGAAGCCCAGGTTGCGGCAGCCCAGTCGGCTCTTGCAGATAAACTCTGGGAGCAACTAGCCAATCCCTCCACGCCCAAAATAAAAAAGGCGCGCAAATGATTTATCAACTATCGATGCAAACAACGGGTGTCACAGCGGGACTGCTTCTCATTGTGTCCCATGCCGCCGCACTTACTCAGCCAGCACTTATGATGCGACTGGCTGCATCCTTTCCACGCTCCCGGGCTGCTGGAACACTCCTCATCGCGCTGGCAGCATTTTGGAGCTTTCTTCTCGTCAGCCGCATCGACCTTGGTGAGTTTTCACCGCTCAGACACATCATGCTCACAGGCATCGTCGCCGGCGGAATTCTGGCATGGTTATATTTAGAAGAATTTCTCGCCGTTCGAGCCCTTGGGATGATCCTCCTGCTGGCTGCCGAACCCCTACTCGAATCGGCATTGCTCCGCACCGAACCAGATAGAATTCTTCTTACAGTTCTTGGGGTCGGATGGGCCATTGTAGGCTTGTTTTTGGTTGGGATGCCCTACCTCTTGCGCGATGCGCTGACATGGGTCTCCTCGAACACTGCGCGCTGGTCTGCTGCCGCAGGCGGCGGGTTGCTCTACGGGATTGCTCTGACTATTACCGCCATTTTACGCTGGTAAGCGCATCGATCCTTTTCCACGGCAAGGATCCAAAAATAAAGGTGAACCGGCTGTGAGCGCGTTCCCCGCTTGCCATGGTAAAAAACCAACCATCATCCAAGCCTGAGGGGCTATATTTTATTTTTTTGTACGTCGATGCGCAGGTGGGGGGCGATCTCCTTCAGGACTTTACTGCTAATTCCTTTGACCCTCAGCAGATCTTCAGGTGAGAGAAACGGACGAATGGTCCGCTCACTCTCAATTCGCTCGGCCAAAACAGGTCCGATTCCAGGCAACGTCTCCAAAAGTTCACGTGGCGCGCTGTTGGGATCTACTCCTGAAGTGGGCGGCAACTTCCGCATGATCGAAATAATTTCCTGCTGCTCACCACGCTCCTGCGCCCGGTCGGCAGGCAGCTTCGCCCAATTGGTCATTGCCCAGACTCCTCGCTTGGATGCCGCCGCCACCAACTCAAGATCGGCCAAACGTTCGCGATATTCATCTCCGGAGGTTCCATCCGAGCGGCTACGCACAACACCAAAGGCCCTGGCCATACCTTCCTCCACAAGCACTGCGGCCAGATCACGACCATCTTTCAAGGTCACAAACGCATAGACCCTCGGCGAAAGACCCGACCCGCGTGCATCGGTAAAGGCGGTTTCGACTGAAAACGAATCCGCAAGCAACCCTGTGGTCCGCTTTGCCGCTTCAACCCCATAAATTCGGACTGCTTCGGCAGAATCAATCCCATCACTGCCCCCAATGCCAAAATACCGACGTTGAGCACGCAAGCGCCTGGCCATGGTTTCGTTAGAAATGGTGGTCTCGATGCAATCCACCCCGTAAAGACGCAATGTCAGTTCCTTTCCACCGGGCAAACGCACCTGGAAGCTATCACCATCAGCCCACGTGGACGGAACGATCTGACAATCCATAAAAACTTGAAGATCACTCCGGGGAGCTGCAACGGCGGAAAATAGAGCCACCCCAACGCACAGAAAGAAAATGATATGAAGTCGATTCACAAGCGTTGCAATGCAGGCAAACCGTATTGATCCATCAATCCCATGCTTGTTTCCAAGATGCCCTGCGCATCCAAATAAATCATCTTTGGATCCTCTTCGAATTCGACCTTTTGAAATCCATTTCCGGGGGTTTCTGCAGCTGCAACGAGATCTTCAAGGCTCTTGATTTCACGTCCATTTACCCGCGACACGATGAGGTTCTCCAAGTGCTCATATCCTATCGTTCCAGGCGATGGCAGAACTTGAGATAAAATAACAATTGTGCCGCGATTTTCTGGCATCTCGTCCTGGAACGTATCGAAATAAACCAACCTCTGGGGTGCCTTATCACGCCAAGCGGCGCCCCATTCGCGCAGATAATCGCGCGAGAGTTCCATAAAAACGAGCCCTCCAAGAACAACGTATTTAGGAGGCTTCCCGCCGCTATGTGCCTTGCTTGGCTGCTTGGCTTCGTCAGGAACCTCTGTCCGTAAACTCAAGGTCATTGGCTTGTGATCGCGAAATACACGGACCTCACAAAGATCACCCGGATGCATGCGCGTATTTGTCAGGTGACTGAAAAGAATTTTCCCAAAATCCGGGTCCTCATAGTTCCCATCCTGATCCAACGCTTTTCCATTGATCGCGAGGATTACATCTCCCTTCTGCAAACCGGCTTGGGCCGCAGCGCTATCGGGTGCGACTTTTTTGACATAGATTCCTCCATTGCCCTCCAATCCGAGATACTGGCGCAGTTGCGGATCGCGCAGTGGAGAGAAGGACACACCAAGCCTCGCAAATCCACGATATGTTCCTGAGGAGACCTCTTTCAGAAAATGCGCGATCACCGGGGGTGGAATCAGTTCGGATGTCTGGTTGCGCGAGTCGTAACGCATCACCAATCCACAAAGACCCCCATCACGCACCACGGGAAGGGTGAAACTCCAATCCCTCTGCTGCAATGGGGCTGAAAGCTTGAATACCAGCAATCCAAGGTTCACAAACGGATACCCTCCGATAGTTACCGAGGTGATCCTTCCGGTTGTCTTGGCCAATTCACCATTGGGTTCAAGTTGCACGACTGTCGCCTCGTCCCCTGAGTACAATCCGGATTCGAGGCGAAGTGGCACCATTTCTTCAATAAATGTGGGATCATCTGGACGAAGGATCGCGAGATTGCAGTCGAAATCCACTAGCTCAACTGTGGCAGTCGCTTTCCCGGGCGCATCAACCTTCTCCAATTCGATGAGATTTGAGTTTTCAATCAACTCAGCCGTTACAAGAATCCTGCCGCCCTCAAGCAACGCTCCGAC
>CALAPX010000177.1 GCA_937888355.1 uncultured Spartobacteria bacterium | reverse complement strand
TATCCGAATCAGGTGTTTTCACACAACATGCGGATCTATGCACCACTCGTGAAGCATGCCCTTCCGGAGGGAGTCGAATGCTTTACCAAATACATTCGCGATGCGGGATATGCCGTAGGAATGCCGAGCAAATATCAGAAAACGGACTGGGGCTTCGAGACACCGAAGGCTCCTGCTTTCGATATTAAAAACTGGGATGAGTTGATCAAGAAGGAGCCCTTTTTTTGCGAGTATCAATTTGCGGCGCCACATCGGCCATTTCTTCCTTGCAAGGAACACCCCGTCGATCGCTCGAAAGTGCAGTTGGCTCCGTTTGAGGCCGATTTGCCGGAGGTTCGTGAAGAGCTCGGGGCTTATCTGGAGTATGTCAACCTGCTCGACATGCAGGTGGGCAAGTTGATCGATCAACTCAAGTCGGCGGGTCTCTATGAGAAGACAATCATTGTTTTCACAGGCGACAACGGACCAGCGATTCATCGCGGAAAATGTTTCCTGTATGATCGCGGGATCGCGGCTCCGTTGATCGTGCGTGTGCCAGCAGCCATCAAGCCGGACTTCAAACCGGGAGCGGTGATTGATGAGTTGGTCGCGACGGGAATCGATCTCGCTCCGACCTTTGTTCATTGGGCAGGGGGAAAGACGCCGGACTACATGAAGGGCCGGGTTTTCTTCGGTCCGGACAAGCAACAGGCGCCGGAATACATTTTTGGTTTACGGGATCGGCATGATGCGGAGATCGACCGGATTCGCAGCGTGAGGTCGAAAGACTTTAAGTATCTCCGCAATTATTATCCGGAGAAGACCTACGATGAAATCGGTATGAACAATGTTCTTGCCACGCGTGCGATGCGCGAGGTCTTTAAGCAAGGGAAACTCCCTCCGGAGCAGGCCGCCTATTTCCAAAAGAAAGCTGAGGAGGAATTGTATGATCTGGAAAAGGATCCGTTTGAGTTGAGAAACCTGGTGGATGATCCGGCATCGAGCGGGACGCTTCAAAAAATGCGTGCGGCATTGGATCAGTGGATCATCGAGACCAATGATGAAGGTCGTCTTCAGGAGGATCCGAAATTGGTGGAAGAGAGCCGCAAAACGCTCCTCAAGACGCGCGAGAATCGCGAGGATAAACCGAAAAAGAATAGCGATGATGAGTGACCAATGAAAATGAACATGCACACGATCCGCACCCTCCTCACCGCCCTGCTGCTGGCGCCGCTGGCCTCGCTCCACGCCGCCGATGCCGCTGCATCGCGCGAACAAATCCTTGCGCTCACCGCGCTCACCGTGCCCCCCGCTATGCAGTCAGCAGAGGGCTTTGCCAGCGAGGATGGCCTGAAGGCGATCTTCTTCGAGGCGCAGCCGTGGAAGGGAAAGCCGACGAAGGTCTTCGCGTGGCTCGGATTGCCGAAAATGCGCGCGACCAAAGTGCCCGGTGTTGTGCTCGTGCATGGTGGTGGTGGCACGGCGCTCAAGGAGTGGGTGAAGAAGTGGAATGAGCATGGCTTTGCTGCCATCAGCATCGCGGTCGAGG
>CALAPX010000176.1 GCA_937888355.1 uncultured Spartobacteria bacterium | reverse complement strand
CAAGGACGGGGCTAATCTGGCTGAGGGGTTTTTCCGCGTCACCTGTTTGGCGAATCCGGGACTCTGGGTCGGACAAACAGAGGGACAATATCAAGCGGACAAAGTGCGCTGGTTTGCGGAGACGCAAAAAAGCGCGCGCCGGTTTTTACCGCATGTGGATGATGCGACATTGGCGGGAGCGGTGGTCGCCACCGACATGTTTACGCCGCGCACGATTACGAAGTTCACCGGTCATGTGAACGGGGCAATCTATGGCGCGCCGGAGAAAGTGCGCGATGGGCGTACGGCATTGGCGAATCTCTATCTTTGCGGCACAGACCAGGGATTTCTGGGGATTGTTGGGGCGATGCTCAGCGGGATCTCGATGGCGAATTATCACATATTGCAGAAGCGATAAGCTCGGAATGACTGATGCTAATTTGCCACGGAGTCGAAGAGGCACAGAATTGGAATTCTGCCTTCTCGAAGACTATTGTGTGACCAGCAATGCACAGTAAAACCTTCGCCGGTGGAGTCTTAGCTGAGTGCTGATCGCTGAGACCTGAGAGCTTTTGACTTACAGCTTTTCGCTTAATGCTGTCATGACCGCGATGCGATCGTAGCAATGCGGACAAGTCTGCCCGGGAACGTAGCGCGGATCCTGCTGTTCCTCTTCCTTGAGTGGCATTTGGCAAGTGAAGCAGAGGGCGGAATTGGTCTCGTTCAATTGTGGATCGACGCCGACCCGGTAATCGAAAACAAAACATTCTCCATCGTAATGTGCGCCACCACACTCCTCGAAATATTTGAGGATGCCACCATCCAACTGATGCACATCTTTGAACCCAGCTCGCTCCATGTAGGGCCCGGCTTTTTCGCAGCGAATGCCGCCCGTGCAAAACATGACGATGGGTTGCTGCTTCAACGCGTCGGGCAATTTCGCCACGGCGTCGGGGAATTCCCGGAAATTATCGATGGATGCCGGGATAGCACCTTTGAAGGTGCCCATGCGCACTTCGTAGTCGTTGCGCGTATCGATGAGTGTAATCGGGCGGCCCTCATCGAGCCACTGCTTGAGGATGCGGGCCGGGAGTTTTGGTGCGGTGTGCTTGGCGGGTTCGATCCCTTCAACGCCAAACGCAATGATCTCTTTTTTAATCTTCACCAACATACGACTGAAAGGCTGTTTTACGCTGAGACTTTCCTTCGCTTTGAGGTCTTCCAGTCCGGGAATGGCGTGCAAGGTCGTTATAAGCATATCGGCGGACTCACGCACACCGGCCACGAAAAGGTTGATGCCCTCGGGACTGAGTAAAATCGTGCCCTTGAGGTTCAACTCCTGCGTCAATGCGAGGAGACGTTCACGCAGTTCCGGCAAACCCGTCAGGGGAGTGAATTTGTAAACGGAAAGATTGATGAAGTCGGACATGGGCCAGTGCCTAGCCATAAGCGAAAAACTATAAGCGCAAAGCAATAAGTCTTATCGTAAAGTTCATCAAGATCACAAAGACAAGCCTGGGTGTTTTCGCGCGAACCGCACATGGGAAATGAAGCGCTTCCTTCGGGGCTTTGTGTCCAACCCAAACAGCGGCAGTTACCAGAGATAGTCTGCCGACGCATTGCAGGACTTTTCCGTTCTTTGG
>CALAPX010000175.1 GCA_937888355.1 uncultured Spartobacteria bacterium | reverse complement strand
CCGACAGCCTGCAATACATCAGCTTCTACAGCGGGTGGGACACCGGATTTATCGGCAACAGCTTTATTGAAAGCTTGAGCACTCCATGGCAAGTCCGCCCGGTGCCTGAACCCGAAACCTGGGCCACGGCAGCGATCCTGCTCATTGGAGGTGGGATCTGGCTCCTAAGGAAGAAAAAGCAGGCGGCTTGAACGGCCACTTTGTGGGTGCCAAGACACGGTTCGTACCTTTTAAAGTCTTGTGGTGGGTTTCCGCCAGTGTGAATCACAAGCAAACTCGCCATTTTCCTCTCTAAACTGGATAAGATCCATTAGTATTATAGATCCTTTAGGCCAGATAGCCCCAAAAATAAAGAACATGACAAAACAAATCCTGGGGTTCCTCCTCCTTGCCGTATTAACGCTTTTTCCTCTTCATGGGTCTCTGGCCCAGGAACCCAATGCGGTTCCGGCGATCAACTATCAGAAGTTTTTGTGCAATCACGATATGTTGTGGGATCGTGTGCCCAAGCGTTGGGAAACGGCGCCGTTTTCTGGAAACGGGCTTCTTGGGTTCACGATGTATCAGTCCAAGGACGATCCGAAAAATGTGATGTCGCTCTTTGTCGGGCGGCATGATTACTACGACCACCGATTACCTAACGGGGCGAGCCAACATCTTTGGATCTACCGGTGCCGCTTGCCGCTGGGGCGCTTCCAGTTGAGTTCAGAAGGTGACATCACCGGGTGCGACTTGAGGCTGGATCTATGGAATGCCGAGCTGCGCGGCACGATCCACACCACCAAAGGGTCGTACAAGGTACGCGGCCTCACCCAGGCAACCTCCGACACGATCTTTTTCGAAACGGATGCCACAGGCGGGGAGGCGATTGCCATCACTTGGAAGCCAGAGGTTCCCTACTCGTCGGTGAGGCACATAGTGGAAAATGGATGGGCGAAATCGATAGAGGGTTGGGACGGGACAAGAAATGCTCCCTACCCGCCGGCGCCGCCATGGGAACTCGGCGAGGAAAACGGGGTGAACTTTTGCTATCAGCCGCTCTACCAACACCGCGGCGAAACAACCACGGGGTGGAAGGTTTCCGGAAATCCCGCAGGCAAACAGGTCTTGCTGGCGAGTGTGCATCACAGTTTTCCCGAAAAAAACAGCAGGGAGACAGTATTTGAGACATTGGCCGGGGCGCAGCGCGATGTTGAAACGGGTACGTTCATGCCTGAGCACCGCGCGTGGTGGCACACGTATTACCCGCAGAGTTTCCTGACCCTCAACGACCGCGAGAAAGAGGCATTTTATTGGATCCAAATGTACAAGCTCGCCTCCGCCATGCGGGAAAATGGGCCTATCCTCGATGTGATGGGGCCATGGTACCACTACACGATGTGGCCGATGGTTTGGGGTGACCTGAATGTGCAGCTGATCTATTGGACACACCTCGTCTCCAACCGCCTTTCGTTGGGCGAGTCGCTGCCCAACAACCTCGATAAATACGCGGGCAATCTGGAGAAGAACGTCCCCGAACGCTGGAAGGACAGCGCGGCCATCGGGGCGCTATTTCCGCAGGATTGTCTCTCCTACGATTCCGCCAAGGTGCCGGACATGCTGGCGTGGCTCCTCCACAACTACTGGTTGCACTGCGACTACGCCGGGGACCGCGAGCGTCTGCGGGACAAGTTTTTCCCGTTGCTGCGCAAGACTGGAAACGCGTACCTCAACTACCTCAAGGAAAACCCCGTCGCGGCCGATGACGGCAAAATCCATGTGCGCATGAGTTGGTCGCCGGAGTATCCCAAAGGACACGGACAGGATACCAACTTCACTCTCGCGCTCATGCGGTGGACGTTCCAGACCCTTCAGAACCTGAACGCCGAATTTTCTCTGAACGACCCGCTGGCGCCGGAGTGGAAAAACATCACTGACAACCTGGCCGGGTATCAGACCGATGAACACGGCCTGCGGATCAACAAGGATATGGCCTTTGAGATATCCCACAGGCATTACTCGCATCTGCTCGGGTTTTTCCCGCTGGCAGTGATCAATCCCGACGATCCGGAGAACGCCAAAATGCTCCGGACCACGCTCGACCATTGGCTGGATGTCAGCATCAATCAGTCGAAAGGCGGAGGGCGTTTGACTGCAATGCCAGTGACTGGATACACGGCAACCGGCGCGGCGTCGATGTACGCGTGGCTTGGCGACAGCGACAAGGCGGCCTATTACATCGACTACCTCATCAGACACAAGAATGTGTCGCCCACCACAATGTATGCGGAAGGAAACCCGGTGATCGAGACGCCGCTCTCTTTTGCCACCAGCATCCATGACATGTTGCTCCAAAGTTGGGATGGCAGGATCCGCGTGTTTACGGCGGTGCCTGACAAGTGGCCGGATGCGGCATTCCAACATTTCCGAACCCAAGGCGCATTCCTCGTTAGCGCCAAGCGGCAAGCAGGAGAAACGCAATTCGTGAGCGTCACGGGTGAAACAGGAAAATCATGCGTCATTCGCCCGGGGATTGAGAATCCTGTGATTACCATCGACGGAAAGCCGGCGGCGGCGGGTGATGTTGAGGTACTCGCTGACGGGTTTTACAAAGTCACCCTCCCGAAAATGAGCCGTGCCACGTTTGCAACAGCGGGTCTTGAGGCGAAGGACATGGTGATTGCTCCACTGCCTTTCAACGAGAAAGACCAAAACCTTTTTGGGCTCCACAAAAAGACGGTGCGCTTGCCGGGACATCAATTTTACCATGTCGAGTAAGTGCAAACAGGACTCAAAAAACTCACATCGTCTTTAAGAATCTGGGTCGCAGCCTTCGCGCTGTGGGTGCCGGTAATGGCCACCGGGGAAACTGCCGAGTGGGAGGGAAAACGAAGTGATTTTCACGGTTTTGCCCTCTATGATTTCTCGGTGGATGGCATCCCCTGCAAGGTGGCTGTTCCTGCGACGCCGGCTCCAGGAATGCCTTGGGTCTGGCGGGCCCGTTTCTGGGGGCATAAGCCAAATGTCGATGTGGCACTTCTTAAACAAGGCTTCCATATCGCCTATGCGGATGTGTCGAACCTCTTTGGGGCTCCGAAGGCTGTGGCCCGTTGGGATAAGTTGTACGATCATCTTGTGACAACTCAGGGCTTTCATCCAAAGCCCGCCCTAGAAGGGATGTCGCGGGGGGGATTGATCATTTATAACTGGGCTGCCCGGAATCCGGACAAAGTGTCCTGCATTTATGGAGATGCCCCCGTGTGCGACATCAAGAGTTGGCCGGGGGCCAAGGGAAAGGGGAAGCTTGGCCCATGGGATCGCTGCATGGAGGCGTACGGCTTCACCGAAGAGGAGGCGATGGCATTTCGAGGTAATCCAATCGACAACCTGGGCCCGTTGGCTCAGGCGGGCATCCCGCTCCTACATGTGGTCGGGGACAGCGATGAAGTGGTCCCGGTGGAGGAAAATACTGCGATTGTCGAAAAGCGGTACCGCGACCTTGGGGGGAAGATTCAAGTGATCCACAAGCCGGGAGTGAAGCATGTGCATGGACTCGATGACCCAACGCCCATCGTCGACTTCATCAACAACCACACGGAGCTGTGAACCAGTCGATCGATACTTGGACCCTGAAAAATGCGGCTGGTACCGAGGTCAAGGTCACCAATTACGGGGCGATCATCACCTCGATTCTCACTAAAGACCGCCATGGAAATGTCGCGGATGTCGTCCTCGGCTACAACCGGGTGGAGGACTATATCAATGCCGTCGACAAGCCGTACTTCGGGGCGGTCGTGGGGCGCTGCGGGAATCGTATCGCCAAGGGAAAATTCATGCTCGATGGCGCCACCTACACGCTGGCGACAAACAACAATGCCAACCACCTCCATGGTGGCGTGATCGGTTTCGACTCGGTGGTGTGGGAGGCCAAGCCGATCTCCGGGGCGGGGTATCAGGGGCTCGCGTTGACCTATCTTTCGCAAGACGGGGAGGAAGGATACCCGGGCAATCTGAATGTCAAAGTCACCTACAGACTCACCGACGACAACGAGTTGATCGTGGAGTACGAGGCGACCACCGACAAGGCCACGCCGATCAATCTCACGCAACATACCTACTTCAACCTCGCGGGCGAGGGGAGCGGCACGATCCTCGACCATGAGGTCATCATCAATGCGGATCGCTACACCCCGATCGATGTCGAATCGATTCCGATGGGAACGATCGAATCGGTGAAAAGCACGCCGTTCGATTTGACCTCCTCGAAACCAATCGGTCGCGAGATCAATGCCCCGAACCAGCAACTCGAACACGGCCTCGGCTACGACCACAACTTTGTTCTGAACAAAGGCGACTCGCCGGACGCGATGACGCTCGCTGCCCGCGTTTATGATCCAAAAAGCGGACGGGTTCTCGAGGTGTTCACTGAAGAACCCGGAGTCCAATTCTACAGCGGAAATTTTTTGGACGGCCGACTGGTAGGAAAATCCGGCAAGCCGTACCTCCACCGGGGAGGATTTTGTCTGGAGACACAACATTTTCCCGACAGCCCGAATCAACCTGATTTTCCAAATACCATCCTCAGGCCGGGGGAGAATTATCACACAAAAACCCACTTCCGTTTCTCATCTATAAACTGAATGCCCACCCTGTCGAAGGGGATGCGGTACCACCCGGCCCAATCCTGAACGAACAATGATTGCTCCACATTCCATCCGACTCCTTTACCGTTTCCTGATAGTGTCTCTGCCCGTCACGCTCATGGCTGATCAAGCACTCCATTCCACCAATGATTTTCGCCGCATTGTTTTTTTGGGCGATAGCATCACCCAGGCGGGGGATTATGCGGTCGATATCAATTGCTGGCTGCTCACCCAAGGGGATGCGGGCGTGGTGCTGAAGGTCGGGTTGTCCAGCGAGTCGGCAACCGATCTAACAGCCGATGAAAATCTCGATCACAAGGCGATATACGGGTTTCCACGCCCCTTGTTGAGTCATCGCTTGAAGAGAACACTCGAGCTCACCAAGCCGGATCTCCTTTTTGTCTGTTACGGAATGAACGACGGCCATGCGATGCAGAACAATCCCGCCGCACCCGAGCGTTACGCGGCGGCAATCACTACCCTTCGTGAGACGGCGTTATCAAGCGGGGTGAGGGAAGTGGTGTTCCTCACGCCTCCGATCCATGATCCTGGACCGGGGGTCACTGAAGATGATCCCCACGACCGCAATCTCGCGCTGTTCAGCGAGTGGTTGATTTCAAAACGGAAGGACGGCTGGAAAGTGGTCGATCTCCATGGGCCGATGCGGCGCGCGCTGGATGAAGCCCGGAAGAAACAACCTGGATTCAAATTCCAAAAAGACGGGGTCCATCCCCAGCGTGAAGGTCATTGGCTGATGGCCCGTGAGGTGTTGAGTCAGTATTTCGGCGCGAATGTGGCAGGAATCTCCAGTTCGGAACAATTTTTTCCAGCCAACGGCGCAGAAATCCGAAAGGAGGTGGACAAAGCGGTGCGTGCGCTCCAGTCCGCCTACCTGCTGAAGATTGGTCACGAACGCCCCGGCGTGCCCGGTGGGCCGGATTCAAAAAAAGGTCCCTCCATCGAGGAGGCGCAATCAATCGCAGATACCATAACAAACAAAATAAAGGGGTTGATGGGTGGCGACCATGCTCTAACAAATGGGTGAACGCTTTAATTTCCAAACATTCCAATTCATGAAGCTCACCTCTTTCCCCGTTCTGGCGCTCTTGCTCGTGTGCCTGCTCCGCCCGATCCAAGCTGAACCTTCTTCATTCGAAGCCACCTCGAAGCCGAACTTCATTATCATTTTCACCGATGATCAAGGCTACCAAGACCTCGGTGTCTTTGGGTCGCCGAATATTAAAACGCCGCACATCGACCGCATGGCGAAGGAGGGGCGTGTCTTTACGTCATTTTACGTGGCAAGTCCGGTTTGCAGCGCCTCACGAGCGGCTCTCATGACCGGCTGCTATCCTGCCCGCGTGGGCATCACCAAGCCGGTGTTTTTTCCGACCGACAAATGGGGGTTGCATCCTGAGGAAACGACGATCGCCGATATGCTCAAGAGTGCCGGGTATGCCACCGCGTGTGTCGGGAAGTGGCACTTGGGGCACCACAAGGAATTTCTCCCCACAAGGCAGGGGTTCGATTCCTACTTTGGTATTCCATATTCCAATGACATGAGCCATCCGGACAACCGAAAGCCGGGGCGCATGAGTTTCGAGGAGGCATGGAAAAACCAGGCGCAAGGAATCAAGACGTGGAATCCCCCTCTCATGAAAAACGAGGAAATCGTCGAGATGCCAGCCGACCAGCGCACGATCACGCGGCGCTACACGGATCACGCGATTGAGTTTGTCTCGCAGCACAAGGACAAGCCGTTCTTTCTCTACCTCGCTCACGCGATGCCGCATGTGCCCCTTTTTGTTCCTGAAGAAGTGCATGACCCGGAGCATGCGTACAAATCCGTCATCGAGCATCTCGATGCCGAGACCGGGCGCCTGCTGGATGCCTTGCGTGAGCAAGGCTTGGATAAAAACACCTACGTCATTTTTACTTCCGACAATGGACCTTGGCGGACGCAGGGAGTCTTTGGGGGGTCGGCATTGCCTCTCAGCGGGGGCAAGGGTTGGTTCCAAGAGGGCGGCGTCCGCGTGCCTTGTGTGATGTGGGGGCCAGGGCGCATCCCCGCCGGGACCAAAACGGACGAGATGGCGGCCACCATCGATATCCTTCCGACATTTGCGGCATTGGCCGGGATCACCCCCAAGACGCGCGGGCCGATTGACGGGTTGGATCTTTCCGGCCTGATCACGGGGAAGACGCCTTCACCGCGCACAGAATTCCTGTTCTGCGGTGGGCTCGGTGGCCAGAAAGGATCGAAAGACTTCAAGAACGTGCTTTACGGGATGCGGCAAGGCGATTGGAAGCTCTTGGGGCGTGAGCTTGATAAGAGCCCGGCGCTTCATAACCTTGCCGATGACATCAGCGAGAAGAACGATCTTGCAAAAAAGAACCCCGAAAAAGTCGTGGCACTGCGTGATCGCGCGAAAGAACTCTGGAAGGAAGTCGAAGGAAACGTGCGGTCGTTGGGGTATCTAGACAAATAACGCCGTAAGCGCGCTCCGCTACCGCCCCAAGAAATTCAAAAACGTATCGAGCGTTTCACCCACGGCATCGCGGGCATTGTCTGGGACTGCATCCAACAAGGGTTGGACAGATTCGATCACCGCCCCGCCGAGGGCAACAGCAAGTCGTGGACTAAGATCCTCGGTGGGGGCGTCCAGCGTTCCTCCCAAGACCACTGGAGTCCACACATAGCCATCACGGGCTTCCTGAAAAACAAGCTCGCAGCCTGGAATCTTGGCCGCGATTTGGTCGCTGATGCCGAGTTGCAGCATCCCGGAGAGACGGCGATCGGCGGCCACCTCAAACCTGCCCTTGATGCAAAGCAATCCCTCGGATTCCACGAACACCTCGGACCATTTCCATGAGGTGGTGCTTTTGTAGAAGCGGCCTGTTGCCGCTGAGATGGAAAGCCGCTGTAAGCTTCTGATCCCGGTAAGGGATGCCAAGTTGCCGAGCAAGCCGGGGGCTTCCATGGATCCCTCGGTGACTTCAATCCGCCCGCTGGCTTCTCCGGGCAATATCACCGCTGTGCCGGTAATATATCCACAGACGGCCTTCTTCCATGGCCAATCGGGCAACTCCTGGAGACTTATCCCGCTTCCATTGAGCTTGAGTCCTTTGGGCCATGTGCCGGATATCTTGAGTTGGCCTTTCGAGCCGATCTTCAGTGAGGAATCCAGCAGTGAGAGTTCCGGGTCTTGAAAGCGTGCCGTGAATGATTCAACCGCCAACGGGGGGAAAGCGGGAATCAAGACAATCCCTCCAACACCACTGAAATTCCATATCCCGGAATCCTGTTGAATCTCAAGTGATGAGCCATTGAGTTTGAATTGCTCAAATTGAACATTCGCACGGGAGACCCGAAGAGGACAAAATTCAAATCGGGTTGGGAAAATGGCACCAATCCACGCCACTGCGTTGCGTTCTGTGCGTGTACCACCAAGCGGTTCCTTGGCGCCTAAAGGCTTTCGAATGAACGAGGCGGAAAGAGATTCAATGGAAAGTTCTTCGAGGCGCCAAGTTCCTGACAACCAAGTCCACCAATCCCAACGTGCATGCAGTTCTTGTGCATCAATTCGGCCGAGCTTTGAGTTTTCTCCACCAAGGAAACGAAATGACTGGCCGTAAGCTCCGTTTCCATCCCACTGGAACGGTGACAGGTCGACCTTGCCGCCAATCGTTGCTCCAGCATGATCTTCCACCAATCCGTGAAATGACTCACTCGATAAATAAGTGAGAACCCACCCCCCCATGATCGTGACGAAAAGCAAAGCTGAAAGCAGCACCGCAGAGATCCATAGCCAATGACGTTTCACTTTTTTCATTTACCGCGGGGTTGCCATCCAGGCCAAGGCGATTCCATTTAGGCAAAATATCCTATGGGCCCAATTTTCCAGGTTTTTTGTGAATGAATCACAGGGACAAGGATACCACTGCAGAAAGCGTTGATAAAAGAGTGCTCGCCGTGCTTCAATCCCTTGCGCAGATGTCTACTGTTACCCCAACAAATGAGCCCTCAACGCGGGGAGACCTTGAGTTGCGTGGTGTCACCGTTGTTGCTGGAGGAAATGATGGGCCAACGCTTCTCTCAGACGTTTCAGCTCAATTTCAACGTGGTGAACTATGTGCATTGATTGGACCGAGCGGGAGCGGGAAAACCACTCTGATCCGAACAGTCGCTGGGATGTACGAACCGGAGGAGGGGGAGAT
>CALAPX010000174.1 GCA_937888355.1 uncultured Spartobacteria bacterium | reverse complement strand
CCAATCCACGACGAGTTTACCGTCTGCATCTTTCCAGCTGATCTTGAATCGCTGACCCTCGAGGCGAGGGATGCGACAGCCGCAGAATGCCCGGCGATCACTGGTGAAGAAACTGATCCAGTTGCTGCCGTCCTCCTCGCGATACATAACTGCGGGGGCGTCGCAGTTACCGGCTACAATCGAGCGGCATTTGCCCATGAGATCCATGTCCTTGACCTCAAACTTGTTGCTGCCGTCGCCAATATACTTCAACTTCTGCGAACACCACCAGATTGAGCGGGGAGCGGCGACGCTAGCGGCGTTCCACAGATCCATAAACTTCTGGCGCAAGTAGAGATAGCCGCCGCCCTCGGGCAGCTCAAGGACAGACTTACCCTTGAAGTTCTTTCCGGGGATGGTTTGCTTGTAGTAGGCAGTTGCCTGCACTTCGGCCCAGTCCTCGAGTTGGTTGACCTTGTCATGGACAAGATACTGAAAGCGCGGCTTACCAGATTGAAAGTCTTCGGCAAGCTCGGCCCACAATTTGGTGAGGAATGCAATCCTGTCCATGCCGAGGGCCTTGGCCTTGGCGATGACGTTGATCTTGACGCCGGGGAGAGCTTCGGAGCCTTCCTCGTAGTCAAGCCAGAGGGCGGATCGGTTCTCGGAGAGCCAGCTGCTGATGGCGGAGCCGCCGATCTTGAAGTCTTTGACTATGACTATGCTTCGGGCTGCATCGATGGCAGCGGGGATGCTGGTGGTTGGGATGATGTCGTCTAGGAAAGTGCTCATGGTGATCAGTTGTTCGGGGTTGCGAGGTGCTCGATGACCTCTTCGAGGAGGACGCTGGTGAGTTCGGCGTCCGGGATCAGGATGACCTGGTCGATGGCGATCTCGCTCTCCTCGTCGGGTTCGAGCTGCTCACCGTGGGGGCCGCGTGCTCCACGGGAAGCGCGAGTGGCGGTGAAGTGGACCTCCAGCTGGAGGATGGAGTCGTCCTCGGGGCAGGTGCCCTCGATTTCGATTGTTGTGTTGAGGATGCCCATCAGATTGCCTCCTTCCGCGCTGCGATCATCGCGTCGGCTCGGATGTAGCGAATAGCTGCACGCCATTTCGCCTGCCACTTGAGCATGGCTAGTTGATGCTCTGCGTCGATCGTAGTGAAGCCTTCTCCACCGGGCATCGGGCCTGCCAGGATCTCTGCGTCAGCCACCGACAATTTATCAACGCCCATTTCAAAGCCGGTGAGAGTTTCTTTTGCGGCGAAGTAGTCGCGGAGGGTCATGCCCTGTTGCGTGTATTCCGTGATGTCATCTCCTGGCACATGGAGCGGGAAAGCTGATCCGCCGTTGTTGAATAGTTGTGTTGAGCTGCTCATGTTGTGATTCCTGTGGTTAATGTTTAGCGTTGCTAGGTTCAATTACTTTATCAAGTTTATTCTGTGGGTCAAGCGGTTTCTTCGTTTTTGTGTGAGGGGTCCCAGAGGTAGTCGCGGAAGCGTCCGCTGGAGAGCCAACGCAGGCGCATCTCTTCGGTCTTCTGTTCGCAGGCTGAGTAGTAGGTGCAGACGGTTGGCCAAGCGCAGGCGTTGGTGTTCATGAGGGATGCGGGGGTGTCGAGCATGATGGCTTCGAGCCATTGCTGGATCTGAAACAGGGTGCGGTGCTGCCATTCGGCGATCTGTTCCGGGGACCACTCGAAGGGGATGCGCTCGAACTGATTGCGCGGTGCGGACTTGGCAGTCATGCGCTGGAGGGGTTTAAGACAGGTGATGGAGTCAACGAGTGCTGAGGTTGCG
>CALAPX010000173.1 GCA_937888355.1 uncultured Spartobacteria bacterium | reverse complement strand
TAGTTTTTGTTATACATTTGTCCTACATGACTTGGGGCACAAGATCGGGCGATGATGTCTGTATCTCAATTCCTGAGATGTTCTGAAGCACCTAATGAAACTCCGTAATTTCCCCTTGCTCTTTTATAAGCGGAGGTGCCTTCGGAGATTCTTGTTTTTGTGCCTGTGTTGGATTCTTGGCGGCTCAGTGGTCTCGGCGGAGAGTGTGCGCTTTGAAACTGCCCCCGACGGGCGCACCTACAGCATCGTTGCTCCTGGCCTTCAGATCCAGAATGCCGAGTTCGCCGTGTCCGTAAGCATTGATGGCAAGAGTCAACTGCTTCGCTCATCTCAAGGACAGGCCCTCGGGAAGCAAGTCCTGAAACATCAGGCCACCCCCTATGGCAGGGCCGAGGTCGTTCTGTCGACGATTCGTTTTGACGAGCAAGGCATTGATCTTCTCCTGCGACTTGAGGTCATCGAGGGCTTGCCGGTGGTATTGATCAATGCAGGGATTCAAAATCGCGGATCACGTCCTTTATTCGTGCACACGCTGATGCCGTTGTCGCCCAAGGCGGATATAGGGAATCTTCTTCCCGAGGGGGAGCAGCAAGACTGGGTTCTGACCGGGTATGACAATGCCCGGCAAACCCTGCTCCGTCCATTAATTGATGGCTTCGAATCTAACGGGGTGGGATCTATGCATGAACACTTCGCTTTATACAGAAAGGACGGTCCCGGTTTTTTCCTTGGGCCCGTGGGTGGTCCAGTAGCCTATGTCGATGGCGTCTTTATCAAGCATGATTCCAATTCAGCGCGGTTCCAAACTCGCTCAATCATGCAGTGTTCTTTGCCTGGTGGGGGCACCCGTTGGGGACAGCAGGTGGGGATATTTTTCGAACCCGCTTCCCCTGCGATGCGACGCTGGGCAGACTGGGTTGCGAAAACCCATGGGGCCCGTCTTTCCTTGGGAGCAATGTCAGGGTGGACTGCTGCGGATGGTGCAATTCCCTCGTCGGGCCAGACATTGCTCGGTGTGATCGATACAGTCATTGGATCAGGGCGAAGTCTGCACCCGAAAGCCATTCTTATCGATCGTGTGTATCAGTCGAAAGGTGGCCAACCTCTTGAAACAAATGATCAATATTCCGAAGGGCTCGAATTTTATGCCCGGAAGATCGAGGGAATCCCGGCGCGTCCGGGACTATGGTTGGATGTCGACGCCCGCACGCGGACGCTTGCCGAGAACATTCGTATTGTCCGAGAGGCCGCAGGGATGGGATTCGGGATGCTCAAGTTGTCGGCATCATTCTCCTACGACAACTCGGGGAACCAGACCCTTACCACGTTTCAGCAAGACAGGCGGTACTGGCAGAGTCTCCGTGGAGCAGGTGGCGAGTCCGCATATTTTTTGTCAATCATGGTCCTCAAAAGCAGGGCCGCCGCTGGTTATGTGGATGCAAATCGTTCGGGGCTGAATGCCGAACGCGGCAATGTCAGGGCTTCGATCGAGCAGTGCCTGTGGACGCTTCCCATGAATAGACGGTTGTTTGCGGTGGATTTTGATCGCTGCTTTTTGGCCACCGAGGTGAAGGATGTTGATCCGCTTGTCGGTGGATGGCCCATGGCCCGCACATGGCTGAGCATGGTCGGGCTTTCCTGTGGCAATGCTTTTACTTCGGATCGAATTGATCTCCCGAGGTTCAGCCCCTACCTCCGAAATTTCGAAATCCTCACCCCACCGGCTGCCGAGGAGACGGAGGTGCTTGATCTGGGGACTTCCTTGGAGTGGCCTCGCCTTGCTGGCCGCGTGGTGCGTCCATGGGGTAATTCGGTGGTGGCTTTGTTATGGAATCCAGGGACGACCGAGCGTCGAGTGGATTTGGATCTTGAAAGGGTAGGGGGTCGCCCTGGGGCGCACTATGCGGTGTGGTCTTTTTGGCAGAATTCCTACCTCGGCGTTGTGGAGCATCAGTACACCTCAAACTTTTTGGCTCCGGGAGCCTCCGAGCACCTCGTGTTTACGGAGATTCCGGAGAATGCCACCCGCCCGCTCTTGATCGGCTCGAATTTCCACATCTACTGCGGCGCGGCCGAGATCAAGCAATTCTCCGCGCTTGAGTCCGGCATGGAGATCGAGTTTACGGATGCCGGCGCTCGTTCAGGAAGCCTCTTTATTTATAGCAAAACCCAGC
>CALAPX010000172.1 GCA_937888355.1 uncultured Spartobacteria bacterium | reverse complement strand
CTTGAAAGAATAAAGGGTTACTCGATTACATCAGAGAAGCTGACTAGGCTATCAATTCCTAAAGACACGATTATTGAGGATCAAGCTTTTAGGGGCACGAAGAATATCTCTGTGATTCGTCGATAAATGAGCTTTCCATACCCTTGAGCACCCATTCCCCCATCGGCTTCTTCGGCAGCATCATTGTGGATCGAGTGCTGTCGATCGGCTCATGGCCACAAGAAGGCGCCCTTTCGCTGATTGAAGGGAAAGAAACACTCGGCACCGGCGGGTCTGCTTGGAACGATCCTGTGAACATTCACGCGATCGATCCGTCCATTCCATTATTTTCCTGTGGCGTGGTTGGTGATGATGCGATGGGTCGATACGCGCTGGATAGCCTAAAGGCTCACGGCATTGATACGACCCACGTCGAGGTGGTGACTGATGCAGACACCTCCTACAGCATCGTTTCGAATTCCCGACAATCGGGGTTGCGGACGCATCTGCATGCCAAGGGGGCGTGTTCACAGTTCGATCTGAAGCATATCGAGGCGTTCCCCCACCTGCTCGCCATCGCGCATTTGGGGTACCTGCTTTTGCTTGATGCCTTGGAATCCTCCGACAGCGACACCCTCCGGGCTGTAAAGGCCCTCGAAATCCTGCAATCAAAAGCCGACAAGGTGGCGATCGATATCGTGTCGCTCGATCACTCACCGGAGCGGTTCCGCGCACTTATCACGCCCTGCCTACCGTTCGTGGACTACCTTATCATCAACGAATTCGAAGCCAGCCAGATCACTGCGGAGGAAGCACGAAGCTCCACAGGAGACATCAATGGCCCTGCCTGCCTCAGCGCCGCCAAGCGGCTCTTGGACATGGGCGTCCGCGATACGGTCATCATCCATTTTCCAGAGGGAGCGCTTGGCGTTTCCAGAAACGAAACCGTCTTCTGCCCCTCGTTCGATGTCCCACGCGAGGAGATCAATTGCGTGGTCGGAGCCGGCGATGCCTTCGCTTCCGCCGCGCTCTACGGCTTCTACAAAGAAAAACCCCTCCGCGATTGCCTCCTCCTTGGCAATGCCAACGCACGCCACAATATCACCAGCAGTTCGTGCACCGACGGCGTCGTACCTCTCTCCACACTGGAAGCAACGATCCAAAATGAACCCCTACGAAAACCGATTCTGAATCTTTGACCAAAGACAACGGCCTTTAAGCCAACAAGGAGTTTAATTTTATTGCTAGTCGTGTAACCTTAACTTAAGCACTGCACTCCAAAAGCTCATATGTATATCATTTTTTCGGGCCTAGTCTCCCTCGGCATATTATTTTATCTGGTGTTTCTTGAATTCACCAACTTGGAGCTATTCACCAGATTCTTGGAGAAAGACCACAATGACGGCCTCATTGAGCATGGAACTGTTTTAGTTTTACTACTCGGTATTTTTGCGGGCTTAATTGGATTTATAAG
>CALAPX010000171.1 GCA_937888355.1 uncultured Spartobacteria bacterium | reverse complement strand
GTTGTAGACGACAACGGTATATCCATGGTCGTTCATATTGAGGACGAGATTCTGGCCCATAACGGCCAAGCCAATGAGACCGATGTCTCCTTGCGGTGTGGGTTCTTGCATAAATTCTTTAGTAATGTTTTGACCGGCTTTTGAGTGGGAGGGGTTCGCGATCCAGTCGAAGGGGATAGATTAAACGGAATGGCCTCGCGATGTTAAGAGCATTTTCAGAGTGGTCGCCTCGCCAATCTCAGGGCGTTTCCGATCACAGACAGGGAGCTGAGTGTCATTGCCAATGCTGCAAGCATAGGGTTCAGCAATATCCCGGTGAAAGGATAGAGAATGCCAGCAGCCACCGGGATTCCGAGCGCGTTATAGGCGAATGCAAAGAAGAGGTTCTGGCGGATGTTCCGCATCGTTGCTCTGGCAAGGCGGACAGCTTTAGGGATTGCGCTCAGGTCGCCTTGAACAAGAGTGAGATCAGCGGATTCAATGGCCACGTCGCTGCCAGTTCCCATGGCGATTCCAAGATCTGCACCGGAGAGTGCCGGAGCGTCGTTAACTCCATCACCGGCCATTGCTATGGTATGGCCTTGCGATTTCAGCAATTTCAGGGCCTCGAGTTTATCCTCGGGAGAGAGTTCTGCGCGAAATTCCTGAATGCCTGCAGCCACGGCAAGAGCTCTGGCGGTCTCCATCGAGTCACCGGTAAGCATGATTGAGCAGATGCCAAGACTCTGGAGGGATTCAATAGCTTCTCTGCTGGTTGGCTTGATGGGATCACGCACGATCAGGCAGCCAGCAGGTTGTTGATTCAGTGCGACGAATAAAATCGTGGCCCCTGTAGCACATTCCTTTAGAGCATCAGGAAAGTGTGCTGAAACATCAGGGATCCCATGGATTTTTAAAAATGCCGGTGAGCCGATGGCAACCCATTGCCTGTCGATGATCCCAGAAATCCCGAATCCGGGTTTTGATTCGAATGATTCGAATTGAATCAGTGGTAGGTTGGCGAGTTTTGCTCCCTCAATAATCGCATGTGCAATCGGATGTTCGCTCGAATATTCCAAGGATGCGGCTAATTGAAGAATTCTTGAATCCGAGAATTCGGGAGCGCATATGGTGCGGACGAGCGTGGGTTTTCCTTTTGTGATCGTGCCGGTTTTATCCAGTGCGAGGGTGTCGAATCGCTCCAATGTTTGGACTGCAGCGGCATTGCGGATCAGGATTCCTGACATGGCGCCATGACCAAGGGCGACCATGATACTCACCGGAGTCGCAAGTCCAAGAGCACAGGGGCAGGCAATTATCAGTACCGAGACAGCATTCGAGAGGGCGAAGGAGATGCGGGGTTCCGGTCCAATGAACAACCAAACTAAAAATGTGAGGGCTGCGCAGGCAATGACGGTGGGTACAAACACGCCAGAGACCCTATCGACCAGTGCTTGCACCGGAGCTCGGGACTGGCTGGCCTCGGCCACTAGATCGATGATCCGAGAGAGGGTCGTGTCAGCTCCTGTTCTTGTGGCAGTCACAAGGAGTGTGCCGTTAGTATTTCGCGTTCCTGAGGTCACTGGGTCGCCAATGTATTTTTCGACAGGGATTGATTCGCCAGTCAGGAGTGATTCATCGACAGCAGACTGTCCCTCTGTGACTTGAGCATCGACTGGAATCGAGTCGCCGGGACGCACGCGCAGCACGTCGCCTGGGCGAATAACATCAATAGGCACCTCCTCCTCAAGATCTCCTGAGATTCGGTGGGCCACTGGTGGAGCTAACTGGATGAGTGCTTGAATCGCTCCGCCGGTGCGTTGCCGTGCCCGTGCTTCAAGCATCTGCCCGAGCAACACGAGAGTGACAATTCCTCCTGCCGCTTCGAAATACAGTGGGGATTGGTCTCCAGGAAACGCTTTTGGGGCCAGTAATGCCGTCGTACTGAAGCTCCATGCCGCACCAACCCCAATAGAAATGAGGGTGAACATGTTGAGATCCCCGGATTTCAATGACTGCACACCTCGTGAGAGAAAGGTCCAGCCACAAACAAAAACGATCGGCGTTGCTAGAAAAAATTGCATCCAGCCCACTGATGACGATTTGCTTAAAGTGGATCCATGCAGTCCTGGCCACATGTCCGCCATAGCCAGAGCCATAAGAGGAATTGTCAGGAGAGCAGCCAACAGAAAACGGCGACACATGGGATCGCTTGAAAGGGGTGAGTCGAAGTGTTGGAATTGCCGGGGGTTGGGTTCCAGGTCCATACCGCACTTTGGGCAAGCTCCAGGCTTATCACTGGCTACCCCAGGACACATGGGGCAATACCAAGGGGCATCCACAGAAAAATCGCTACAGTTGCTCCCGGAAGTTGATTTTTTGGCACAGCAGGACATGACGCTTTTCAGTGAGCTAAAAGAGGTTGATGAACCGTGTGGCATGGCAATTGGTTCGTCCATACGAAATCGCCCCTCCTTGTGTTGATAGGGGAATCGTGTTTATTCACACGAATGATGCGTCATTCCATTTTTTTGCCTTTGCTGGCGGGATCGTTGGCAATGTGTTTTGCTGGAAATATGGAAGAAGAAAAAGCAGTGGTTGGCGGTGGGTGCTTTTGGTGTGTTGAAGCGGTGTACGAAAGCTTGCCGGGAATCAAGTCCGTGCAAAGCGGTTATGCAGCGGGGTTGGCACCGAATCCTACCTACAAGGAAGTTTGTTCCGGGCTCAGTGGACATGCGGAGGTGGTTGAAATTACCTTTGATCCTTCTGTGATCGAATATGATGAGATCCTTGAGCTTTTTTGGGATGCCCATGATCCGACGACTCTCAACAGACAGGGAGCGGATGCCGGCACGCAGTACCGTTCGATCATCATTGCCCAAGACGCCTCGCAGCGTGAGGCAGCGGAAAAATCAAAAAAAGTCGCGATGTCCCGATTCAAGGACCCTGTCGTCACCGAAATTATTGAAGGTGAGATATTCTACCCTGCGGAGGATTATCACCAGGATTTTGCGCTGCAGAATCCCACACATCCTTATGTGCGAGCGGTCATTGCCCCAAAATTATCCAAGATCCGAGAGAAAAAATAGGTCGCTCATGGGGTGGCAAATCCGATCCTTGGAACGAAGAACGGAAAAAAACCGCCATGAGGAG
>CALAPX010000170.1 GCA_937888355.1 uncultured Spartobacteria bacterium | reverse complement strand
CGTATTTTTGGAGCTTATGAGTCGTATCCCAAAAATGCCAAACGGTTTCAATTTTCCCCAATTACCCTTGTGCTCGGAGAACCCATCCACTTCACACCAGAGGAACTTACGAATCCTTCACGGGAGAATTATCAGATACTGAGTAACAAGGTCATGGATCGGATCGCTGCTTTGTCGCTGGAATGATCGACCGGTCATTATTCACGACCCCTCTGCTGTTGATTGCCTTCGCGATACTGCTGGCATGGGCTGTATTACTTGGTTGGCATATTGTATCTCCTCCAATGCCCCCTGTTTCCCTACCTCTACCCTCCCCGCAACACACAGCACCTCCAACTCAACCTTGAGCGTTGCGAACCGCTTGGAGAAATGCTTCTACCTTGCCGGCATCCTTGACTCCTGGGGAGGACTCAACACCTCCAGCAACATCAACTGCGGCTGGGTGCACCTCAAGGATCGCCTTAGCCACATTGTCGGGCATTAATCCACCGGCAAGCGCGAATCGTTTGGTGGGAAATGCCTCCACCAACTCCCGGGCCATGCCGTGATCAGTTTGAACACCCGTTCCGCCATATTCCCTGGGCGACCATGCATCGATAAGAAGATTCGTTGTGGAATAAAGACCAGGCATTGCCAATGAGTCGCCTCGCTTTACACGAAGCGCTTTGATCCAAGAACCCACGCCTGATGCAGCACAAACCTCCGGCGACTCGTCGCCATGGAATTGAATCATTTCAAAACAGCCCGATTCCTTCAGCTTTTGCAGAAGTTCTGACGAAGGATTCACGACAACAGCCACACGCTCGACAACCCCCTCAAGCGCACGAATCCACTCCAAAGCGGTTGCAGGATCAACGTAGCGTTTTGATTCGGAAAAAAAATTGAACCCTAGTGCATCGGCTCCAGCTCTGACACATGCATCAGCATCGACGGGGCGCGTGATCCCGCAAATCTTTACTCCAATCCCACTTGTCTCGAATAATCCCACTGTTCAGCTTAGCGATGCTCGCAGACGCCTATTCCACGACCCTGGCATTCGCCGGTTTGATTGAAGGATGATGAGTAATGGCATGGTACTTGCCGTCGCTGGATCGGAAAAACGAACTAAGAATCCAATTGACGATTCCAATGACAATAGCCCCAAAAAAAGCATTCCAAAAACCATGCACTTCAAATGCGGGGATCATCATGGAAACAAAAAGAAGCAACAGCGCATTGATGACAAAAATAAACAACCCCATGGTCACCAAAATAAATGGAATGCTTAGCAACAGGAGGACCGGGCGCACAAATGCATTGATGATCCCTAGCAAAAGCGACGCTGCCAACAATGCGCTCAGGGACCCGCAATGGATTCCAGGAATAAGTTTCTCTGCGGCAAAAACCGCCACGGTAATGACCATCCAACGGATGAAGAAAGCTCCCATACATGCAAAGTAATGAGTGGCTGTTTTTTTTGAAGAATTATTTTGCAAATCCCGCGAAGTAGTTTCAAAAATCATCCGTATGCCTGAGAAATCAAAAGTAACTGCACAACCAGCCAAGGCGTCCACCGCTCTTGCCAAGGCAGCCAAAGCCCCCAAATCGGCCAATAAAACCGCCGCGAAAGCGGCCGTCAAAGCCCCCGCTATTAAACGGAAAACAGTAACCACAAAAATACCGCCTGCCAAAAAATCCAGCCCCATCGTTGCTGAAGAACCCAACATCTCTTCTGATCAAATTGCTCTTCGCGCCTACTACATCGCCGAGCGACGTCGCTCAATGGGATGGGGTGGCGATGACCATTCCGATTGGATTGAGGCTGAAAGCCAACTCAAGGCCGAAGCAAAGCGTAAGCGGTTGCGCGATTAATCCACTCACCGCCTAATGTCCATCGAAGACCGCCTCGCCAATTTTCTCTCCAAATCCCCAGACACGCGAATGGCATCATTCGTGGCCAATTCGGCATCCCTTATGGGAGATGTTCGCCTTGGCAAAGACTCAAGTGTGTTTTACCAGGCCGTTCTCCGAGGGGATATCGAGACAATATATATCGGCGAGGGAACAAATGTGCAGGATGGAGCTATCATTCATCTGGCTGATGATCTCCCCGCTCGTATTGGCGCGTACTGCACTATCGGGCATGCGGCAATCGTTCATGCATGCACCATCGGCGACCTCTGTCTCGTTGGAATGCAGGCCGTCATTCTTGACGGTGCGGAAATCGGCGACGAATGCCTTATTGGAGCTGGCGCTCTTATCACCGGTCGCACAAAGATCCCGCCACGCTCGCTGGTTGTGGGCACTCCGGCAAAAGTGGCGCGTCCTCTCACCGACTTGGAAATCTCCTCCCTCCAGGACAGCGCGGACAAATACATTTCTGTTGCCCGCGCTCATGCGGCCCTACAATCAGGAATCTCCCATCTCTTGGATCCGTCCTGAGACGGGGAAACAACGGAACCTTAACGCATGAATCTGCCCAACCAACTCACGCTTGCCAGGCTTTTGCTCTCATGCGTGTTTGTCCTCTGTTTCTCGATCGATTTTCCTCTCCGCTTCACTGCGGCATTTCTCATTTTCGTCGTGGCGGCCTTCACCGATTGGCTGGATGGTTTTATTGCGAGACGGCACAATCTTATTACTGACTTCGGTCAGCTCATGGATCCTCTCGCCGATAAAATCCTTACTGCGGCAGCATTTATAAGCCTCTCTGCTTTCCATGTCATTCCTCCATGGGCCGTCGTTCTAATCATAAGTAGGGAATTCCTCATTACGGGACTTCGTTCCCTTGCAGCATCAAAAGGGACTGTCATTCCTTCGGATCGTTTGGGGAAACACAAGACATCATGGCAGATGGCCACTATTCTCTATTTTCTCCTTCTCCTGGCGATCCGCGAACACAATGACCCGGCATGGCTTCCGAACGCATGGAATGGTGGCCAGACCATCCTCATTCCGATCACTGTCATCCTCTCCGTGTATTCCGGAATTGCCTATCTGGCGAAAAATCGTTCCCTCCTGAACACACGCTGAATCGCTCCGCCGATTGACACCGAGGCGTTTCCTCACCATTTTCCCCGCCGTGCATTCATTTTCTTATGTTGATGGATCCTTGCGATGCGAGGATGTGGACCTATCCCAAATTGCCAACAACTTTGGCACCCCGACTTATGTATATTCGGCGGGAACAATCCGAACCAACTTTGATCGCCTAGACTCCGCGCTCCAACCCCTCGACCACTTGATTTGCTATGCCGTAAAGGCAAACTCGAACCTTGCTGTTCTGAGTCTCCTCGCCCGCATGGGTTCAGGATTCGATATTGTTTCTGGTGGAGAACTCTTCCGGGTCATCAAGGCGGGAGGAAAAGCAGACAGATGCACTTTCGCAGGGGTTGGAAAGACACGCGACGAGATCGCCTACGCCCTCAGAGAGGGTGTCTACTCCTTCAATGTTGAAAGTGAAGGTGAATTGGCCCGGATAAACGATGTCGCCGGCTCGCTCGGCCTCAAAGCCCCTATCGCTATCCGTGTGAATCCGGATGTTGATGCAAAGACCCACAAGTTCATCTCGACGGGAAAAAGCAAAAACAAGTTTGGAATCGGGATTGACCGTGCACTCGAAGTCTATGAAGCGGCTGCCGCTCTCCCGCACATCCGCATCCGTGGCGTGCAGACACATATTGGCTCTCAAATCCTTGATTCCGGACCTTTTGCCGAAGCTGCTGAAAAACTGGCGGAACTCGCCTCGATTTTGAAATCCCGCCATGACATCGAATTCTTCGACTTCGGTGGCGGCATCGGGATCGTCTATGATGAGGCGCTCAATAGTGGATCAAAAGACTGGTGGGAGAAATCCGGCACTGGACGCCGCATCACCCCTGAGGACTATGCCGCAGCCATCATTCCCGCCCTCAAGCCTCTTGGCCTGCGCATTCTCTTCGAACCAGGCCGCTTTTTGGTAGGAAATGCTGGCGCCCTCCTCTCAACCGTTCAGTACGTCAAACATACACCTTCTAAGACATTCACCATTGTGGATGCAGCGATGAATGACCTGATCCGCCCTGCACTCTACGAAGGATGGCATGAGATCGTCCCTCTTGAAGTCCATGGTGCCACCCCGATCAAAATGGATATTGTCGGCCCTGTCTGTGAAAGCGGCGATTTTTTTGCCCAAGACAGAGATATTCCGGAACTATTACCAGACGACCGTATCGCCATCCTGAGTGCAGGAGCATATGGCTTCGTTATGTCATCGAACTACAATTCAAGGCCGATGCTTGCCGAAATCCTTGTCGACGGATCCAACATCCACCTCGCACGCTCCCGTC
>CALAPX010000169.1 GCA_937888355.1 uncultured Spartobacteria bacterium | reverse complement strand
TGAGGCGGGAACCAAGTTTCTCATCCTTGGAGCTCTCTCCACCGGGTTTTTCGTTTATGGAATTACTTGGATTTTTGGTACAGTTGGCCAGACAGGGTTGGAGGCCATCCGCCAAGTTCTGCCCGGCCTCCCTGAAGCATCACACCCAGCCTTGATTTTTGGTGTGGCTCTTGTGCTTGTTGCCATTGGTTTTAAGATTGCTGCAGCACCTTTCCAATTCTGGGTTCCAGATGTCTACCAAGGGGCTCCAACTCCCATTACGGCTTATCTTGCCGTAGCCTCCAAGGCGGCCGGCTTTGTGGTTCTCATTCGTGTCCTAGAGCCATTTTTTACGGTTATCGCTTTTCAGGAAAAACTCTTCCTCGTACTGATGTTGCTTGCGGGAATGACGCTAGTCTTTGGAAATCTCGCCGCCATTCCCCAGACAAACTTCAAGCGCCTTATGGGCTATTCCAGCATAGCCCACGCGGGCTATCTTCTTATGGGATTGTCGGCAATTGGAGATTCCTTCGCTGGGCGTGCAGTGGTGTTCTATCTTTGCGGGTACCTGTTGATGACATTCCTCTCGTTCTTAATCCTTGTTCCAGTAACCAAGGCTTCCGGTGGTGATGATATCGCTAATTTCAACGGCCTTGCCCGACGTTCACCAGGACTGGCTCTGGCCATGTTGATTGCCGCCGCCTCACTTGCCGGGCTGCCTTTCACTGTAGGTTTCTTCGGCAAGTTTTTTATTTTTCAGGTCGCAATGAAGCAGGAACTCTTTGGATTGGTAATTTTAGGCATTTTGACGGTCGCTTGCGGTTTCTACTACTACTTCAAAGTGATTCGTGCCATGTACTGGCAACCTGCCACAGAGGATGCTTCTCCGGTTTCTGTTTCAGGTCTTTCAAAACTCGCTATTGTCGTTTGCTCGGCGTTGATTCTTATCCTCGGCTTTTATCCGCAACTCCTGATTAAAATTCTTCCTTGAGTGGGATAAATTGTTGCCCATGGACGACTACTGGATCCAATGGCAACCCCGCGAGCGGGCCACGCTCTGTTTTATCATCAAAGACGGAGAAATTCTGCTCATCCGTAAAAAAAGGGGGCTTGGAGCAGGTAAGATAAACGCCCCGGGCGGAAGGATTGAGCCCGGCGAACTCCCAATAGACTGTGCGATTCGTGAAACGCGCGAAGAAGTCGGTGTTTGCCCAGTTGGGGTATTGCCAAAGGGGACTTTGCACTTTCAGTTCAAGGACGGCTACAGTCTTCATTGCACTGTATTTACAGCCACGGGATGCCATGGCGACTTGATTGAGACTGATGAAGCTATACCGATTTGGACTCCGCTTGATGGAATCCCATATCATGAAATGTGGGAGGACGACGTCCACTGGCTACCCGGGGTGATAGCCGGCAGAGAATTTCGCGCCTACTTTCATTTCGATGGCGAAGTGATGCTTACGAAGAACGTAATCTGGGAAAAGCCCTAGCAATAAGCTGGACGTTACAGCGATGCGGGAGGCTTGTGTTCTGCTTCAGCAGGGATTGATTTGTCACGCATGAGCCAAGCTATCACGATGCAGATCTCATAAAGCAGGCACATAGGGCCACCCATGAGGAGGAGGGTAACAATATCCGAAGTCGGGGTAATGATTGCTGCAAAAATGAAAATGACCACAACGGCAAAGGCACGGGTTTTGCGCAGCTGGACATAGTCGACGACCCCGAGTTTCACGAGCATCAGGACGACTAGGGGAAGCTCGAATGCCATGCCGAATGCGATGATAAATTGAGTTGTAAACGAGTAGTATTCTCTGACCGTCCAGGTGGGTTGCCAGTTCATGGCGCGGGCATCATTAAAGAAAAAATCCAAAGTCTGTGGCAGGACGACAAAGTAACTGAACGCCGCCCCGGTTAAAAAAAGGCCCGACCCGATGAGTGCAACGGGAACAATCATGGCTTTCTCCTTCTGATTGAGGGCTGGAAGAATGAATTCCGCGATGAAGATTACCAGCAGGGGAAACGACAAAATAATACCCCCATAGAAGGCCAGTTCGAGCGAGATCGTAAAAGAGTCGGTAACTCCAAGGGATTGTAGGTTTGCGGCACGTTCTGGGTCGAGGTCTACCAGTGGCCGCTGGATCAAGGCGGCGATGTTGTCGCGGAATGCGAAGCAAATGAACATCCCTATCACAAGAGTCAGGGAGATTTTAATAATCGTGACACGCAGGTCCTCGATATGGGACAGGAGGGGCTTGGCTTCGTCTCCCTTGTTTCTGAAGGCCAGGAAACGCTCGAGAAAAGGTGCTTTTGTCGCAGGGGAGCTATTCATTGAAGTGTCAGTTCCCAGCGGGTGATTTCGGTCGCGATATTTTTGGGAGAAGGGGCGCCGGTTGTGCGTCGAGCAGTGAGCGCCAAACGGAGATCGAAGGTCGAGGCCACAATGTCAGGAGTAAGAACGGTGGAGGCTGCTGAAAAATCTGCTTGGGTGAGCTCATTCAGTGGCGTGCCACGTTGTTGAGCAAGGGCGACAAGGGCGCCAACAATCTCATGGGCCTTCCGGAAGGGAACCCCTCCCTCGACAAGACGATCAGCAAGGTCTGTGGCGAGAAGAAGGGGGTCTGATGCAGCTTCCAATGCACGGTCTTCTCTCAGGCTTGAGCCATCGAACATCTCCGCAAGGATCACAAGGGTGTCGGTGGCGGTTTTGATCGAATCAAACACGGGCTCTTTGTCCTCCTGCATGTCGCGGTTGTAGGTGAGTGGAAGACCTTTCATCACGGTGAGAAGTGAGATGAGATTCCCGTAAAGACGGCCCGTTTTGCCGCGAGCGAGTTCGGCGATATCCGGATTCTTCTTTTGTGGCATTAAGCTTGAACCAGTCGTGTGGCGATCGCTGAGATTGAGAAACCCAAATTCCGCCGAAGCCCATAGAATCGTGTCCTCACTTAAGCGCGAAAGGTGCATGCCGAGAATGGCAAGAACGGAGAGGAGTTCGCAGGCAAAATCACGGTCTGCCACGGCATCCATGCTATTGGTGGTCACTTTTGAAAACCCAAGCTCACGCGCGACGGCCTCACGGTCGAGGGTGATGGTGGACCCAGCAATGGCGCCTGAGCCAAGTGGCATCGAGTCCATACGCTTGGCGGCGTCGGCGAGTCGGCCACGGTCACGATCGAGCATCTCGATATAGGCCAGCAGGTGATGGGCAAAAAAGACGGGTTGCGCACGTTGGAGGTGAGTGTAGCCCGGTATGATGGCCTCGCTGTGGCGCGAAGCAAGGCCCAGCAGGGAACGCTGAAGAGATTTTGCAGCGTTTCCAAGCGTTTCACAGGCATCACGTAAATAGAGACGAAAATCGAGGGCAACCTGGTCGTTTCTGCTGCGGGCGGTGTGGAGTTTTGCGCCAGCGGGCCCAATGCGATTAGTGAGTGCGGCCTCGATGTTCATGTGAACATCCTCCAACTCAAAGCTGAACTCGAACGTTCCGGACTCGATTTCTTTGCCAATTTCGATCAATCCAGCCTCAATAGAGGCGAACTCCACCTCTGTGAGGATGCCTGCGTTTTTTAGCGCGCGCGCATGAGCGATACTGCCGCGGATGTCGTGTTTGAAGAGTTGCCAGTCAATGCTGACGGATTCTCCGTAGGTTTTAAGTAGGTCGGATTGCTCCTCCTGGAATCTGCCTTTCCACATGCGTTTGTTACCTGGCTGAGTTTGCGGCCTTGCTGCATTTCCCGCGGGACTGGAATTCGTCACAGTGGGCTTCGATGGTCACCCGCTTGTTCGCGGGGGTGAACCCCAGGCGGCGGGTAATGCAATTTTCGAGCAACTCCATATTCGGGTCCTCAAATTCGACGATTTTTTTACAATCCACACAGACCAGATGGTTGTGGGTCGGGTGTTCCAGAAAGTTTGGGTCGTAGATTTTTGTGTCGCCCCCGAAGTCGAGTTCGCGGAGCAGTCCGCTTTCGACGAGAAGCGGCAGGGTGCGATAGACAGTGGCCCGCGAGACCGAGGTGTCGATGGCGCGAGACATGGTGAGCAACTCCTCGGCGGTGTAGTGCTCGTTTGTGGCGAAGGCGGCCTCGATAATGGCGTCGCGCTGGGCGGTCTTCCTTAATCCCCTTCCGGCTAGAAAGGCATGAAGGATTTCTCGGACACTATCGCGGGAGACCGTGGACATTGGCTGATCAAACTACAAGCAGTGCGCCGCACGTCAAGACGGCGGGAAGTGTCAGGGAACCACGGCAAAGAAGATCGGGCTACCGTTGCTGCATTCCTGCCCTGGCGGGGTTCGCTCGTCCGCAGTCCATGGCCCCTGACAAGGAAACCATAGCGCCGCAGTGAGCCTCGGGCAACCGCGAATAAAAAGAAGGGAGTCAGCGCTGTCGGAGAGTGA
>CALAPX010000168.1 GCA_937888355.1 uncultured Spartobacteria bacterium | reverse complement strand
CGCACTCGAAGGTGCCGGTGAACTCGGTGTCGTAGCCGGTTTCGCGGTATTTCAGTGCGAGGATTTTGATTCCAGCGGGGATCGTGCAGAGCACCTCGTGGCCGCTCATCCACCCGAGGCTTTCGTATTCCTGCACACCCTCGCGCGTGACATACTCCGCCCTCACCATCGGGCCGCCCGGGCCATAGTTGTCCATCCGCAGGTCGATGACTTGGCCGGCGGGTGACTCGATTTTCAGATAGGGAGTGATCTGGGCGTTGTAGGGGAGCTTGGCCTTGATCGGCTTGCCATCGGACACCTTTGGCAGCTCGGCGGCGTTCACATAATCTTTCAGGCCGAAATCCTTCCACTGCGGGATCGGGCGCTCGACGAGTTGGTTCCAAGGAGCGCAGGGTGGCTTGCCGAAGACAACTGCTGAAGGCCATGAGGAGTCATCGAACGCCGCACTTTGCCAATCGGCCATGTCCTTGCGGGCATCGAACCGGATGTTCGGTTCGGGCAATCGAAAGTTCGGATGCGGCTCGCCGGTGTTTTCAAATGCAGGATGGAGGCGCGCCTTCCAATCGGGGCCGCTGAGGAACCGCTGCCCGTCAATCTCGGCATCGAAGACCAGCCCGGCCTTGCCGCTGCTGTTGTGGCTGAAGCCATCCTTGCCGAAATACCAGACCAGCACGGCAACCGTGTTGTCACCCTTGCGCAGGTGTTTTGTGAGATCGACGCGGTCGAAGTAGGTGTCGTTCGGTGTCGGTCCGCGTTTGAGTTGCCCCTCGAAGACGACGGGTTCGCCGTTGATCCAGAGCCAATACTTCGAGTCCACCGCGATGCGTGCCATGGCTTGGGTTGGTGCCTCCGCGAGATGGATCGTTTGGCGGTAGCAAATCCACTGGTTGGAACCGGCAGGTGGCTTATCGGCAGGTGGCTGATTTTGGTTCGTTGTCATCTGACCTGTCACCAAATCAATCGTGGTGTTCTCTTTCACCGATTGCCGGACGGCGCGGCCATTGATCGTGTAATCCAATTCGAGGGTCTTCTCTGTTCCATGAGCGGGGTCGCGTCCGGCTGTCGCGGTGTCGGCACGCAGAGTGAAGTTTCCGTCCGCTATGTTTTGGCGGATGCTTGCCGTCAGATCGACTTGCTTGCTCGGGTTGCCACTGACCCCGTAAAGAGCCTTGGTCACGACAACCTCTGGAAGCTCAGCGTCTGACGACGATTTGGAAACACCGATCCACGACGCCTGCCACGGGGCGGCGGCGGCATGGGCGGGAGAGGAGGTCGAAAAAGCAAGGCTGAGTGTGGCAATCGCCACGCCGGCGGTTAGGATGGCTGTTTTCATTTTTTATTAAATTTTTACTGTTTTCTATTAGTGTCTTGCGAATTAGCTTTTGGTCATTCGCGGAACTAACCCCTAGCGACTCTCATTGCAGTCTGATCTTTCATTTGTTTAACCCCTTGTGATTCATAAATTCCCAAATGCGATCCATCCATGTGTAACTACCTGTTCCCGGAGCGGCCTTCACTTGGAAGCAGTGCCCCCTGTTCGCCAGCGTATGGAGATCGGACTGGATTCCCATGCGACGGAGCTGCTCCCAACACTTCACCGAATTCATTGCAGCCCAGGGATCCGAATCGCCGTGAATAAACAGCATCGGGCAAGTCGCCAGATCGAAGGAAAACTCAGGCACCGTCCGCGCATCGTCCTCATTGCCGCCCTTCGCATTCGGCGATTCCGCACCATCCGTGAGTGCATACGCCGGATAGATCGCAACGGCCCACTGTGTGTTGCAGGGAAGTTTATCCAGATGATCGATCGGCCAATAGGAACGCAGCTGCGAACTGGTCGCGCCCATGAGCGTCAGATGCCCGCCGGCGGACGATCCCATGATGCCGATCCGGTTTGGATCGAGACCTTTTGCCGCCGCTTGGCTTCGGACAATCCGGATGGCACGCTGCAGATCCTGCCACGCCGTTGTGTGCTTGGCTAATCCGCCCGCCGGGCGCGGCGTCCGGTATTTCATCGTCACGACCGTCATCCCCTTTTCGTTAAGGTAACGCCGCATAGGAGCCACTTCAAATCTGTCCGGGTCGTTGCCTTGATACGCGCCGCCCGAATAAATAATCTGAATGGCTTTTGTCTTACATTCCTTGGGCATATGCCATTCGATATAGGGCTGGCACTGGTTTGCTTGCGCATCTGGCATTTTTCCTTCAGGCCAGATCGGTTCTTTGAGGTATTCGCCCCGTGCATCGTCCTTTGGATAACGGGACATCAAATCGACTTCAGCGCCGAGCTGTCCGTCGTAATTCATCTGGCGGGCGAATTCGGCGATACGATCCATCCAGTGGTCGTAGGCGGCACCGTCCTCGCCCTTGTTGGGGTCGCCCATGAAACCATGGCCGCGATCGGCAAAAAGATGAATTTCGGCTGGAATTTTCATCCGGCGGAGCTGGCGGTAAATCTGCGTGGAAGCATTCGGCGAATAGACATCCGTTCCGCCATGGAACAGCGCCATCGGACAGGTCTTGGCATCGAACTTGAAGACATCCGACAGTGTCACATCCACCGCATCGCCATCCCGCGTATTGGGGCCGGTAAGTCCGTCCGTGAGCGCATAAGCGGTGTAAACCGGCACAGCCCAGTTGACATGACACGGGAGCTTGTCGAATTCGTCCACAGGCCCATACGCTGCAGAAAGCGCACTGGTCGCAAGCAGCATGGTCAGGTGCCCGCCAGCAGAAAAACCAAGCACGCCAATCTTCTCCGGATCAAACCCGCGCTTCTTGGCATCATGACGGACAAGGCGGACGGCGCGTTGCCCGTCTTCCCATGCACTCTGGTAGATTGGCAGCGCCTGGGGCCGCGGAGTCCGGTAGGTAAGGCTCACACAAACGAAGCCAAGCTCGGTAAACTTCTTCGCGACCCGGTCAATCCACACCCCATCGCAGCAACCCTGGTAACCACCGCCGGAAATCAGCAACAGGCAGGCGCCGTTCTTCTTCGCCGGCGGTTCATACCAGTCCAGGTGCGGCATCCTGTTTTCCGCCGCATTGAAGCCCTCGGATTTCGCATCCTGGGTTCTTGCCGCAATCTGTTGAGGCTGAAAATTCGGAATCTTTCCCTCCGGCCACAGTGCAACCCGTTCCCCGCGTGACGCCAGAGTGAAAAAGAGCATCCCACAGCAAAAAATCACACACTTCAGTTTGATGCCAAAACCTCGGCTACACAGAAAAAAGGTCAGTCCCATACATTCACATATTTTGGAGAAACAATTGATTGGATTTAAGTTGCAGTTGTCAGCCGACATGAAAGCATGATGCAGACTTGATTTGGGAGCGGTCTGAAAAATTTGGCTCATGCTTTTTCTGTTCACTTCGGTGTCGTGACCTTGGGCTCACCGAGGATTTCGAGTTTGATGACGGTGGCGTTCGGGTCGAGGGCTTTTTCGGGCACTTGGAGTTCG
>CALAPX010000167.1 GCA_937888355.1 uncultured Spartobacteria bacterium | reverse complement strand
ATCAAGGCCTGCGCATCTCGACTATTTTCTCTCCGTCTTCGCTATCCTACCAAGGCAACTTTTGGAGCCACGATTTTGCCCTCACCAATCTCCCTGGCGATTATTTTTCAGCTGGAGCACTTGAATTCTACGGAAGTATGAATTTTCTAAAAGCGGGCATTGTCTTCGCCGATGCAGTTGTTCTACCGGGGGAACGCTTTCTTGCCGGAGCTCTCACGCCCCTCCACGGCTGCGGTTTGGAAAATGTACTTCACCAGTTTTCCCGTAAACTCGAAGGAATCCGGCCTGGAATTTCCGCCGATACTCTCCCCTGCTTAGACACCTCCGCCAAACCACGCAACGCCGCCAGAAAGATCCTCTTCCCTGCAATTACAGCGGATGCCGCCACGCGCGTCTTCGTGGCCGACACGGCGTCCTTCTCTGGCCCGGGCCTCTCGCCGCTCCTTGAAGTGCTCGACCGGATTCCCTCGCCGGATTTTCGACTTTTGCTACTCGGCCCAGTTGAGCCGGAACACACTACCTCCGCATTGGTTGCCGAACGCCGACACGCTGGCCGCTTCCTACACTTTTCCGAAATCAATCCCGCGATCCTAGACAAGGTTCTGCTAGCCGCCGATTACGTACTCTCCCCCGGCCCCCTGAATCCAGATGCCGCATTTTTTCTGCTCGCCATGCATAATGGCATCGTCCCCGTTGCGGAACATTGCCCGGGACTAAGCGAGATCATCGTTAATTTTGACCCTTCAAGCGGTGGAGGCAATGGCTTAGTTTTCAACAACCCTGGCGTCAATGCCCTCGCTGATGTCGTGCGTCGTGCACTCTATCTTCCTGAAGGGGAACGGAAAATACTCTCCTCTCGCGCACGAGATTTAGACCTGTCTTGGGATGCCTGCGCGTCCAGACTAACCATGCTCGCCAAACGACTGGCTGGAGTAGGTGCAAAATCAGCTGCCTGAACCCGATGCGGAAACGCTGGATCTTCCCCGCCAACCCGGATTCCCGGGCCGTATCGCACATCCAAGACAAACTTGGACTCCCGGATTTTCTGGCAGGGTTGCTCGTCAACCGAGGCTTCGATTCTGCACATGAAGCCGAGGCCTATATAAACCCTCGCCTCCGCGCACTCACCCCGCCGGAAATTCTTCCTGATATTCCGGAGGCAGTCGCCCGCCTGACTGCTGCACTCCACAGAAAAGAGCGAATTGTTATTTATGGGGATTATGATGTGGATGGGGTTACCTCTCTAGCCATCCTTACCAGATTTCTCCGCGCTTACGGGGCCGATCCGACTGGGTTTCTTCCGCACCGCGTGGAAGAAGGGTATGGGCTTAGTGAGCTCGGGGTGAAACGTTGTATCGCGGAGCACTCCCCACAGTTGCTGATCGCTGTCGATTGCGGCACGAATTCCATCAATGAAATAGCGGAACTCCGCCGCCGCGGAGTCGATGTCATCGTGCTGGACCACCACGAACCAGGCCCCTCGCGGCCTGATTGCGCCGCACTGGTGAATCCGAAGTGCGGAGATTCGCTCCACTACCTCTGTAGCGCCGGGGTCGTCTTCAAGTTGGCTCATGCCATGCTTAAGGCCTCGCCAGTCGAGGGACTGGATTTGCGGGAACTTCTCGATCTCGTGGCCATGGCCACAGTGGCGGATATCGTCCCGCTCATTGGTGAAAACCGGATTTTTGTCAGTCACGGACTCCGCCAGATGGAAAACAGCCGCTGGCCGGGACTTAGGGCCTTACAGAATGTTGCTGGGGTCGGATGCCCAATCCGAGCTGGAGATATAGGATTCCGCATGGGTCCCCGCATCAACGCAGCCGGTCGACTCGGCCCTGCAAATGAAGCACTTTCCCTTCTGCTCACTGACGACTCGATCGAAGCCCACCACCTTGCAAGCACCCTTGACGCCAGAAATCGGGAACGCCAAGCCCTTGAAAAAAATGTGGTGCGTGATGCCGAAAACTGGGTTGAAACCCACTTTAATCCTGATTTACAAACAGCAATTGTCGCTGGGAGCCGCGATTGGCATGTTGGAGTGATCGGCGTGGTTGCCGCTCGCCTTATGCGCCAATACCACCGGCCTGCATTTGTAATCGGATTTGATCACCAGGGATCAGGCAAAGGGAGTGGAAGAAGTATCGCCGGGCTCCCCCTCGTTAGCCTTCTTGATGACTGTTCTGAGCACCTTGAAAAATACGGAGGGCATGATATGGCTGCCGGCATTACTATCTCGGAATCTCGGTTGGATTCCTTTCGCGAAGCGTTTGAATCAGCATCCCGCAGCATGGCGACAGATGAAATGCTCAGCCCAAAACTCGACCTTGATTGCGAAGTGCCGCTGGCCGAAATCGGTGCCCCTCTTTTGGAAACGCTTGGCCAACTTGAGCCCTTTGGAAATTCAAACTCAAGACCCCTCATGGTTTTACGCGGAGTGACCCCCTCATCGCCCCCCCGCGTGATGAAGGAAAAGCACCTCCGTATCGATTTCAACTCAGGCAGAAAACGCCTATCCGCCGTGTATTTCAATGCACCGGTTCAAGAAATGCCACGCCCACCTTGGGATATTGCCTTCACTCTTGATTGGAATAACTGGCAGGGACGCTCAGAACCACAGATACAAATTGTGGAGGTCCGCAGCGCGGAATGAGTAAACTTTCTCCCGGCACCCTCCTGGAAACACTTGATTGGATTCCACGCCAGCGCATCGCTCCTCTACGCAGACTTGATCTGCTCACCCTCGAGGATTTGATCCGGCACCTCCCGAGGCGCTACGAAGATCGCCGAACATTCGATCGCTTTCCAACGGATCCCTCTGAAATACCAGTTTGCGTTTGTGGAACGGTTCTGAAGACATCCTACCGCCGCTTTGGTCCACGCCGGATTTTTGAGGCTATTCTTGAAGATGAGTCCTTGGGCGTCCTTGGCGGTACTCTGACGCTTCGCTGGTATAACATGCCATGGGTGCGGAATATGATCTGCACCGCACAAAGGCTCGTTGTATTCGGGAAACCTCGGGATCGCTCCCGCAAGATTGTGATGGAACACCCTGAGTTCGAGGAGATCGACGAAATGGAACCCTCTTCGATCCACTTCAACAGAATCACTCCTGTCCATGCCGCTGGCGATGGAATAACTCCCAAAGCCCTTCGCGAACTCGTCCATCGTGCCTTGATTGAAACCAACCTGAAAGCGATTGACCACCTGCTGCCCTTGGAAGACGAAACGCTTTCAACCCAGTCCTGGCATGCAGTCCACTTTCCCACCACAATAGAGGAGTGTGAGTCGGCACGCCGCCAACTTATTCGTGAAATCTTTTTCGGCATTCAGCTCATTCTTTGTTCGCGACACGGAACTGTCCGTCGATCTGGTGGCGTATCCCGACCGGGCACCGGATTACTCTGGGAGCAACTAGAGGCCTCCCTTCCGTTTAATCCCACAGAATCCCAACGCTCGGTCTTTGAAGAAATTTCGACTGACATGGCTGACTCCTCCCGCATGAATCGACTTCTCCAGGGAGATGTCGGTTCAGGAAAAACACTGGTCGCCCTCCGCGCCATGATCCAATCCCATGAATCCGGCTGGCAGGCCGCTCTCATGGCGCCAACCCAAATTCTCGCCGAACAGCATTATCTCAACTTTCGCCGCCTCCTTGATCCACTAGGCATTCCGGTAGCCCTCCGCACCGCAAACCGCAACGAAGAGACAGGCGCCGCTGGGTTGCCAGGATTGCTCAATAAAAAGACCTCTGGCGGACTCGTGATTGGTACCCATGCCCTCCTCTTTGAGGGGTCGGAATTTGATCGCCTCGGCCTCGTGGTGATTGACGAACAACATAAATTCGGGGTCGCACAGCGCATGCGCCTCATTGATCGTGCAGATAAACCGGACGTGCTTGTGATGACAGCCACCCCGATCCCCCGCACGATCACCCAGACTCTCTACGGTGATCTCGATGTCTCGATCCTCCGGGAAAAACCTGCTGGCCGCGGCCGCGTAACAACAGCCGTCCGTGAAGACGGCAAGCGTCAGGCCATTGTAGATTTTTTAAAAGCCGAAGTTGCCGCTGGAAGGCAGGCCTACATTGTTTATCCCCTAGTTGATGAATCCGAAAAGCTTGTCGCCAAGGCCGCTACAGCTGAATCCAAGAAATGGGCAGAACTGCTGGCTCCGGCAACTGTGGGCCTTATCCACGGGCGCATGGATGCAGAAACAAAGGATCGTGTGATGCATGAGTTCCGCTGCGGGACACTCAGCGTCCTTGTATCGACCACCGTCATTGAGGTGGGTGTTGATGTTCCCAATGCCACAATCATGCTCATCGAGGAAGCTGGCCGATTCGGACTCGCCCAGATGCACCAATTACGCGGCCGCATCGGCCGCGGAACCCACAGATCCTGGTGCATCCTGATGCACGACGGCAAAAACGCCCAGTCGTTGGAAAAACTCCGGATTTTGGAACAATCAAATAACGGATTTGAGATTGCCGAGGCTGACCTTCGACTTCGCGGCCCGGGTGACCTCATGGGATCCGCCCAGACTGGTCTTCCGGACTTCGGACCAGGGGACCTCGTAAGGGACGGCGACCTTATGAGCGAGGCCCGGCAGACAGCTCAGAAAATCCTTACAGACGATCCCGACCTGGCTCTTCCTCTACATGCCTCTATGCGGGCCTATGTCAAAAAAAACCAGATTGCTGCTGAACTTTCAGATAGCTGATTTTAGGTAGCCATGTAAGGCAACCGGGCCGCGCACTCCTTCACATCATTGACTCCATCAAGAAGATCAGCGATTGCATCCCACTTTCCGCTGATCAATGCCTCATGAGCGTGATCAGCGATCTGGATCGGAAAATCCGTGTCGGCGATAGATAGCTTTTTCTCGGTGAGATCGAGCGTAAGAATGGCCGCTGGGTCGGACTCGATCAGCTTGGCGATTGCGCGAATATCCTCACCGGAAGCCACCACACAAGGCATGCCAAGAGTGATCGAATTCCCGAAGAATATTTCGGCAAAGCTTTCCGTCACGATCGCACGGATTCCAAAACGATAAAGCGCCTGGGGTGCGTGCTCGCGGGAACTGCCGCAGCCGAAGTTTGAACCAGACAGCAAGATACTCGCCCCCTCGAAGCGCTTATCGTCAAGCGGGTGCACTTCGCCGGCTTCCTTCGCAAAGGCTCGGGCGTCGTAAAAAGCAAATTCCCCGAGGCCATCAAAGGTAATGCATTTCATGAACCGGGCGGGAATGATTCGGTCAGTGTCTAGATCGTCGCCGGGCACATAAACGCCGCGTCCGGCAACCTGGGTGATTTTTTCAAGAGCCATTTAAATTAAAATATAGGTGTGTGTTTCAGTTCACTCCGAAGACCTCACGGGCATCGGAGATTTCACCAGTGACAGCGGCGGCAGCAACCATGATCGGTGACATAAGCATGGTGCGCCCGGTCGGACTGCCTTGACGCCCTTTGAAGTTCCGGTTGCTGGAACTTGCGCAAAGCTGGTCGCCAACAAGTTTGTCAGGATTCATTCCTAGGCACATCGAACATCCCGCTCCACGCCACTCGAAACCTGCCTCACGGAAGATTTCTGCAAGGCCCATGCTCTCGGCCAGTGCAGCGACTCCTTGGGAACCGGGGACCACAATAGCCTTTACTCCCTGATGGACTTTGCGGCCCTTGAGATGACGCGCCACCTCCTGCAGGTCACTGAGACGACCATTTGTGCAGCTCCCTAGGAATGCCACATCGACCTTTGTACCCTTGATTGGCTCCCCGGATTTTAAATTCATATGAGCTAAAGCCTCTTCGGCTGTCGCTCGGTCTTTTTGTGGAATATCGCTTGGGAAGGGCACCTGCTCATGAATAAATATAGCCTGCCCTGGATTGATGCCCCACGTAACTGTGGGTGCAATATCCTCGGCATTGTAGGTCACCACATCATCGTATGAAGCGTCCAAGTCGGAGGCGGTTGCCCTCCAACGGATGACAGCGGCATCCCAATCCCCGCCTTTTGGTGAGTAGGGCCTGCCTTTTAAATATTCAAAAGTCGTCTCGTCGGGATTCACATATCCCACACGCGCTCCTCCCTCGATCGACATATTGCATACCGTCATGCGCTCCTCCTGAGTAAACGCATCGAACGTCGTCCCGCCGTATTCATAGGCATAGCCAAGTCCACCATTCACCCCGAGCTTGCGGATAATGTGTAAAATTACGTCCTTCGCATAGACTCCGGGGGCGAGCTTCCCGTTCACATTGATGCGGCGCACCTTGGGCTTGTGCAGGGCCATCGTCTGCGTGGCAAGGACATCGCGCACCTGGCTGGTGCCGATGCCAAAAGCAATCGCGCCGAAAGCCCCGTGCGTTGAGGTATGCGAATCGCCGCACGCGATTGTTGTGCCAGGCTGGGTGATCCCCTGCTCTGGGCCCACAATATGAACAATTCCCTGCTTGCCGGTCGGCAGATCGAAAAAGGTAATGCCACTTTCCTCACAGTTTTTGCGCAAGGCCTTGATCATGGCATCCGCCAGATCGTCGCTGAATGGCTCAACGCGCTCGTCGGTGGGAACAATATGGTCGACAGTCGCGAACGTCCGGTTCGGATAAAGCACTTTCAATCCGAGATCGCGGAGCATGCCGAACGCTTGCGGGCTGGTCACCTCGTGGATCAAATGCGTGCCGACCAACAATTGGGTGGCTCCATTGGGAAGAGTGCGAACGGCGTGCGCCTCCCACACCTTGTCTAATAACGTCTGGCTCATAAGTTCAAGTGGCGCATATTAGCCCGCGCCCGCCGCCTTGCAAGTCACGATCAGAGTCTTGGCGCTTGGCAGCAAGGGCTGCCGCCTGTAGGTTTTCTCATTTAAGCCATGATTGATAAAAATTACGCCCATCCTGAAGTCTTGGTCTCCACTGAGTGGGTCGCGGAACATCTTGCCGACCCCTGTCTCAGACTCGTTGAAAGCAATGAAGACATTCTTCTCTACGACACCGGCCACATCCAAGGAGCCGTCCACATCGATTGGCGCTCGGATCTCCAAGATCAAATGATCAGAGATTATATTACTCCAGAAAAATTCGCCTCCCTTTGCGAGCGCCATGGCATCTCGAACGATACCACGGTTGTCTTCTATGGCGACAAATCCAACTGGTGGGCCTGCTATGCCCTCTGGGCTTTCCGGCTTTTTGGCCACACAAAGGTCATGGTCATGGATGGGGGCCGCGAAAAGTGGGTCGCTGAAGGGCGCCACCTCACTCGTGCCGTTCCACATTTTCAAAGTGGAACGTACCTCCCGGCTACTCATAGAAAGGATGACGAAATTCGCGCGTTTTTTGATCAAACCCTTACTCACAGCAAGGAGAACAAGCCGCTGATCGATGTACGCTCTCCGGGCGAATTTCGCGGTGAACTCACCCACATGCCGGAATACCCTCAGGAGGGCGTCCTGCGTGGTGGCCATATTCCTGGCGCGGCGAGTGTGCCTTGGAAAATGGCGGTCAATGATGATGCTACCTTCAAGTCGGCAGAGGATCTTCGCCGCATCTACGAGCAGGAGGCAGGGCTGCGCCCTGGTGATGATGTCATCGCCTACTGCCGCATCGGCGAACGCTCGAGCCACACATGGTTCGTTCTAACCTATCTCTTGGGTTACAAAAACGTTCGTAACTACGATGGTTCATGGACAGAGTGGGGCAACCGAGTGGGCGCGCCAATCGAACGCAACTGATGGAATCCCAGTACCCGGAACCCCTCACACGGATTATTTGCCTGTTCGAGGGTCTGTCTGACGCGGAGAAACGCGAGTCTCTTATATCATATGCCGACTCGGCTTCAAAGCAGGCTCCCCGCTCAGGCGAAACATTCGACTTGGAAGATATACGAAAAGATGAGGAATGCACGGACACCGTCGGAGTTTACCTGAAGATTTCGCCGACCCGTGCCTGCACCTTCCGCATCACCCTTGGCCCTCAAGTCCAGACCCTCACCAAAGCAATGACCTCGATTCTTTGCAAGGGGCTTGATGGAGCCTCGCCGGAGCAAATTCTTGATATCCCAGCCGACTTTGTGCCGAAAATTGTCGGCGCCGACCTTGTACGCCAGCGCAGCCAGACGGTTTATTATATCCTAACACGCATGAAGAGTGCGTCGAGGGTATGGCTCAACCGCGAACGCGCTGCCACCCACCACTGATTTGCGTTCAGGTGCTTCGGCTGGATTGCAGAAACTTGAGCACCTTGTCAGGATCTCCTGCCGTATCCCGAACCACTACCAAAAAATCCCTCAGCGATGCCCCATACTCCCTGAGAAACCCCCTGTCACCAGCACATCCGTACATGATGTCTTGGCTTAGACTTCCCGCCAGAAAACATTGCGCTTTGCGAATCATCCGAAGCAACCAGGCGACCCCTTGATGTGCGTCGGTTTTCCTTGGAAGGGCAGCCTCGGGCACTATCTCCGTTGCGGGCTTTGAGCTTAGAACATCCCGGAAATACAGGATGCGCAATGCCGCCAACTCAACAAAAACCTCCATCTCCGGTTCGCCGTATCGCGACAAGTCATCCACGCAATCATAAAGAAAAACAGGACTGACCCCAGAAGCCAAAAGAGTTTCCATATTTTCATCTGAAACGATCCGTGAGACATCACGAACCCCTTTGCTGTAGGACTCCTGGGCTTCTGCATGCAATGAGATGAGGAGTTTTCGTTCGGCAGTCTTCATGCGTGTGTCTCCCGATCGACACTTCCCTGCTCCAACATCCGGACCCTGGCATCGGCGCGCGGGAGAAGAATCGTAAGCGTGAGACCTCTTCCATGCGCGCTTTCCAAAACAACTTCTCCCCCATGTGCCCGCACGATCCGACGCACAATCAGCAGCCCCAATCCGTTTCCGTCCGACTTTGTGGTAAAATAAGGCTCAAAGATCCGGGTAATATTTTCTGGAGCAATTCCTCCTCCGGTGTCCGCAAAAACAACGTTCACATGCGTGGGATCCACACTCGTTTGAATGCGCAGGATGCCACCTGATTTCAACGCCTGAAAGGCATTCCGGCAGATGTTGTAAAATGCTTGCTTGATCTGTTCGCGGTCGAGCTGCAGCAAGGGCGCATTTTTGATCAACCTCTTTTCGACCAGGATATCGCGTTCTTGGATTTCGGCCTGTAAAAATTCCAATGCTTCATTGAGAATTTCATGGATGTCCTCCGGTGTCGGCTGGATCGGTTGAGGACGAATCGCACGCAGGAATTGGGTGATGATATTGTCCAATCGCGCCACTTCGCTACGTGCGATCGAGATCGACTCCTCCAATTGCGAACGCATTTTCGGCGGCACCTTGAGCAGGTTTCGTTGCATGAGCTGGAGATGGATATTCAATGAGTTCAGAGGATTTCCGATCTCATGGGCGACTCCCGCAGCCAACATTGTCAGAGCCGAGAAGCGCTCGACCTCGATTGTCTCTTGGGTTGCACGGTGCGTTTGTGTGATGTCTCGTAGGATGACCGCCCGCCCCACAGCCTCAGACGCCCTCCCTTTGGGCTCATCGCTCATCAACGGCACCACATAGAAGTTCAACAATCGGTTCTCCGGATAGAAAACCTCCAAATCCCGGCTCACCACATCACCCCGCTGCCCGCTGAGCGAATCCCAGTCGATCCCTCGCACTACACCCGCAAGTGGACGCCCTAGACTTTCATCGGCCTCGATTCCGAAAAAGCCACAAGCAGCTCTGTTCAGGTACAGGATCCGCCCCTCCTTATCAGTCACCACCACCCCCTCGAGAATCGCATTGAAAATGGTTTCAAGAAACCCCTTCTCTCGGGCGATTTCGACGAGGTAATTCTGCACCTCGCCCGTTTGCACAAGTGGAAGACGTTCGATTAGCTTGTCGAGAAAACCGCGCTTCATGGCTTGATTCTTCCATCCGCAGGAGACTCAGCACACGAAAAATCGAGCATCACTTTCCCGCTCTGATTTCTACTGGACGCCTCTTCGACCGCCCTGGCCACTTGACTCAGCGGATAAACGGGGCCCACGGGCGTCTTAAACAAGCCCGCCTGTAATAATTCCGCCAACGCCTGATACAATGCATGAACCTCCGGAACCGGCGTTGTGTCACGCCACCTCCGAAGCCAAAACCCGCGAAATTGAAGATCCCGAAAGATCAGGAGACCATTCGGGATTTTCAATGGCTGTCGCCCCATCGCCCCATACGTCACATGAAAGCCTCCATCAGCGAGGGCATTGGCCAAGTTCAGCGCACTCGCCCCACCCACGGCATTGAGAGCGAGAACAGGACGCGCCCCCCCGCAAAGGGATTCGACCTCTTTGCGAAAATCTATTTCCTCAGTGACAACCACATCACCTCCCAGACCCAGAAGTTCTTCCACCAACTCGGGACGCCTCACAACATTTAGAGTGCGTAAACCCAGATGGCGCGCAATCCCAATGACCGCGCGGCCAACGCCTGAGTTCGCGGCATTTTGCACAATCCAACTCCCCCTCATCAGACTTTGAAACTTGTGGATCATTAGCCACGCCGTTGCAGGATTGACCGCTAGCATTGCCGCCTGAAAAGGGTCCAACCCTGCGGGCAGCAATACAACCGCTTCCACTGGAACAACCATTGCTTCCGCCCAAGCTCCCCCACTCAGAGGCAATACCATTTGTCCCACCTGTAAATCGCATCCCTTTCCGCATGCAACAATCACCCCACACCCTTCGTTGCCCATCGTGGCAGGCAAATGGGGCAACTCCCCATAAGTTCCCTGAATCACATTTAAATCCGCTGGATTGATCGGAGCCGCAAGCATCCTCAACTCCACCTCTCCAGGCCCAGCCCGAGGCAATTCAAAATCCTCCACACGGAGTGCTGGGGGGCTTTCCCCGAATCCTATCAGGCGGCATCTTGCAGGCATCGACTCAATTATTACCAGATGTCCTCTGAGTGCGGATAGATAGAAATACGAATCCGTTATAAGCAAAATCACCGTCGTGTATTCGCTGCAATAAGGCGGCAAACCGATATCCACCGGATTGACTCCCGAATCCTGTGCCCATGACGTATGCAGGAGGGATGCCCCAAGTGTTTCATTGACTCAGCTCAGAATAAAAGCTCCATCCTTCGCTGGATCAGCCGAAGGAATGCTTTGCAGGTCATGGCTCCTTGGCTTTATGTTTACTAAGATATGTCGAAACCCAGCGAGCGCGTCACTGAATCGGACTACCTCAAGGCCTACCGCATCATGCTCACCTCGCGTATTGTTGAGGAAAAACTCGCGAGCCTCTATCGGGCGGGAATGATCAAAGGGGGGGTTTTCCTAGGGCGCGGACAAGAAGCTCTCAGTGTTTCGGCAGGGATCAACCTGCACCGGGGTGACATTTTTGCACCGCTTATTCGCGATCAGGCTGGCCGCCTTGCATTCGGCGATACTGTGCTGGACACACTCCGCACTTACCTGGGTTCGCAGTTGGGATCAATGCGAGGGAGAGACGGGAACATCCATCGTGGCCGCCCACGTGATGGATACTATGCAATGATCAGCCATCTCGGCGCCATGATTCCTGCGGTCGCCGGAGGACTCCTGGCCAAGAGACTGAGCGGAGAACAGGGCTTTGTCGGTGCCACATGCATCGGAGATGGCGGCACCTCGACCGGAGCATTCCACGAAGGCCTTAATGCCGCCGCTGTGGACAACCTGCCGTTGGTGGTTGTAGTAGCCAACAACCAGTATGCCTACTCGACACCAAACTCCCGCCAGTACGCATGCTCTGACCTGCTCGACAAAGCGGCTGGGTATGGCATTGCCGGCCACAAGACTGACGGCACAAACCTGCTTGATTGCCTGCAGACCCTCAGAAAGGCTGTCGCTTCGGCACGCTCTGGCGCAGGCCCACAATTGGTTGTCGCCAGCCTTCTGCGCCTAGTGGGTCACGGGGAGCACGACGATTTTTCTTATCTCGACAAGACATTGAAACAATCTCCGGTCGGGAGCGATTGCCTCCTGCTCGCCGAACAGCACATCATTGACCAAGGCTGGGATACCAAGGACGAACTCGCAAAGTGGAAAAGGGATATCGAAGAGGAAATCAATACCACTGCTGACCGGGTACGGCGCGAACCACCACCCGACCCGGAAGAGGACGATTGGGAGGCCTTGTCCCGTGCGGAATATCGCGAACAACACACCTCCCCATGATTACTTATCTAGAAGCCATCCGCTTAGCGCAGCAAAAGGCTCTTGCGACCGACTCCCGTGTCTTTCTTTATGGCCAAGACATTGGAGTCTTCGGCGGCGCATTCAAGGCGACCAAGAATCTTTCAAAAGAATTCCCTGGCCGTGTAATTGATGCCCCGATCAGTGAGGATGCCATCGTAGGCATGGCTATTGGTGCGGCAATTGAAGGCGCTCGTCCCATTGTAGAAATGCAGTTTGCCGATTTTTCGACAT
>CALAPX010000166.1 GCA_937888355.1 uncultured Spartobacteria bacterium | reverse complement strand
TACACCCAGCAATTTCTTCGGCAGGTGGCTTGGGGGGATCTGGATTGCCTGATCCTCGATCTTCCACCTGGCACCGGCGACATTCAGTTGACGATTGTTCAAACGGTGGCGCTCTCCGGAGCGATCATCGTGACCACGCCACAGGAGGTTGCATTGATCGATGCTCGGAAGGCGATTTCGATGTTTGGAAAAACAAATGTCCCCGTGCTTGGTATTGTCGAGAACATGAGTTGCTTTATCAGTCCGACTGATGGATCGCGCCATGAAATCTTCGGGAGCGGTGGTGGGCATCGTGAGGCGGCAAGGCTCAATGTCCCGATGCTTGGAGAGGTGCCAATCGAACCAGTGGTCCGTGAGGCGGGCGATAAAGGAAAGCCGGTGGTTGCTTCCCATCCCACAAGCGCCTCTGCGCGGGTCTTTCGAGAAATATCGCTGGGAGTCCGCGCGGCACTTGGATTGCCGGGCTAGCTGGATCTTTCTAAAAGATCAGGCCGCCGTTGACGGGTGGCTTCGAGCGCTCTTTCGTGGCGCCACGCCTCGATTGCCGCGTGATTTCCGCTCAGGAGAACATCGGGAACTTTCCAGCCATTGTAGTCGGCGGGGCGGGTATAATGGGGGTGGTCAAGCAAGCCATGGGCGAAGGAGTCTTGCTGTGCGGAGTGCTCATCACCGAGCACTCCGGGAAGAAGGCGCACGATGGCATCGGTGATCACCAGTGCGGGCAGCACGCCACTGGTCAGCACATAGTCACCGATGGAAATTTCATCATCGATCAAATGGTCTGCCACGCGCTGGTCGATACCCTCGTAGTGGCCACAGAGAAAAATGAGGTCACTTTCAGTAGAGAGGTCCCTCGCCGCGGCATCGGAAAACTTTCGACCCTGCGGGGACATAAGGATGACCTTGGAGGATGGCGATCGCAGATCCGTGAGGGCGCGGGCAATGGGATCGATCTTCATCACCATTCCCGGTCCACCGCCGTAGGGCGCATCATCGACTGTGCGGTGCGCGTCGCTCGTCCATTGGCGCAAGTCGACCGCCTCGAGGTGGGCGAGGCCTTTGTCGCCCGCGCGTTTGAGGATGCTCGCCTGGAGCACGCCACGGCAGACCTCGGGGAAAATAGTGAGAATTTGAATTTTCAAGTGCTGTTAAGATTGCAGGTGGGAAACTTGATAAAAATGCGTTAATCCCAATCAGTGCCCAAGCATAAATCCAGAAAATCCCCCGAGCGTCGAAAGACGCGCGCGCCGCTTGCGAAGCAACGCCGGAAGAAGCGCCGTGGGTTATGGATGTCGTTATTCAAGATCGGACTGGTAACACTTCTGATGTGGTCGATCGTCGGGGCGCTATATTATGCTTGGGCGCTGGCATTTGACCTTAAAGGGATCCATGACATGAACGAGCGCTCGGTGATTTTCGATCATGCTGGAAAATATTATTCCCGTCTCGCTGGTGAGAATCGGGAAGTTGTCCCATTCGACAAGGTTTCCAATGATTTTGTGAACGCGCTGATTAGTCGTGAGGATACGCGCTTCTACCAGCACCATGGAGTAGACCCGATTGGTGTCGCCCGGGCCGTGGTGCGTAACCTTCTTCTTGGAGGTTTCCGAGAGGGGGCCAGCACGATCACTCAACAACTCGCAAGGAACAGTTTTCCTCTTGGCGGAAAAAACCTGCATCGCAAATGCATCGAGGCGGCCTTGGCGTTCCGCATCGAAACCGAGTTGACCAAGGAGGAGATTCTCGAGGCCTACATGAATAGGATCTACTTCGGTTCCGGAACCTATGGGATCGAGTCGGCGAGCCAGACATACTTCGGCAAGCCCGCCTCTCGCTTGAATCTCCAGGAGTCCGCCACCCTTGCCGGGTTGATCCGAAGTCCAAACAGGTTTTCTCCGTTGAACAATCCCGAGGGGTCGATCAGGGAGAGAAATGTTGTTCTTGGGCGCATGCGTGACATTGGACTGATCACCACTACCCAGTTCGAGGAAGCGCAGGCCACGCCTCTTGTGGCAATGCCGCGAACCAAAACGTGGCCAGAAGACAACTGGGCGATGGATGCGATTCTCCGCGAGTTGGATCTGGTGCTCGAAGCCGGTCAGATGGATGGCGGTGGGCTGAAGATTTATACGACGATCGACGGCCCATTGCAGAACGCAGCTGAAAAGTCGATGGTTGACCGTCTTGCTTCTGTGGAGGAGCAGCCAGGTTATCCCCATGAGGGAATAAAGGCGTTTGAGGACGCGAATCTTGATCGGGAAAAATCCGCTCCATATTTGCAGGGCGCAGCGATTGCATTGGATAACAAAACTGGCGGCATCCGCGCGATTGTCGGTGGGCGGGATTTCAAGCGGAGTAAATTCCAGCGTGCGTTGCTCGGAGTGAGGCAAGCCGGTTCTGTGGTAAAGCCGTTTGTTTATGCCAGCGCATTCGAAGCGGGGTTGGGTCCCAACGAATTGATCTCCGATAACCGTATCGGACCGGGGGAAATTCCTAAAAAATACGGCAAATACGATCCCTCGAACTCCGACAAGGAATACCGAGGCATGATTCCAGTGGGTGAGGGGCTGATCGACTCAAGAAATACCGTAGCGGTGAGGGTCGGGTTGACAGTGGGATTCGACCGTATTGCAAACACAATTATACGCGCTGGTATCGCAAAGAATCCGCCACGATTTCCTTCGATATGTCTTGGGGCGTTTGAGACCAGCTTGAAGAATATAACCGCCGCCTACACAGTTTTTGCTACAGGAGGAACGAAGCTGCAACCCTACCTGATTGATCGTGTGCTGGATGCCTCGGGGAATGTGATCTACAAGGCAACGAGAGGAAGGATTTCTGTGATGAGTCCTGTTGCGGCAAAGATGACGACTTCACTTTTGGAAAAAGTCGTCGAGTGCGGAACTGCCTCACAAGCTCCCGCCTATGGGCTGAAAGGGTACGGTGCGGGAAAAACAGGAACAACCAACAACTATCTTGATGCATGGTTTGTGGGATTCGATCATCAGCTTACCTGCGGGGTCTGGGTGGGGTTCGATAAACCGCGTCCGATCCGCCCCGGAGGGTACGGTGGGGCGCTCGCGTTGCCGATATGGGTGGATATCATTCAGGCCGCAAAGCGGTGAGACGGCTGAGATGTTAAGTATGGGATGCCCGGGGAGGATGAATCCATTGGACACCTGATTTTTCAAAAAGCGCAGCGACAAGAACAACGCGGCCGTCTTCTATAGTGGCGCGTACTCCCAGCGGCATGCTGCAGCCGCCGCCAAGATCCATAAGGAGTTGGCGCTCGGCATTCACACACAATTCAGTGTCTTTGTGGTTGATTGCATTGAGTAGGTCGCATGTCGATTGGTCGGATGCCAGACACTCAATGCCGATTGCGCCTTGGCCTGGTGCGGGAAGCATTTCCTCAATTACTGAAACGTCGATCCCTTTCGGAATAAGCGTGGATCCCAACCGATGGATGGCGGCACTAGCCAGGATAAGGGCGTCAATTGAGGGGGTTTCAACAAGCTTGCGCAGTCGGGTAGCCATGTTTCCTCGGATCTCGACAAAGGAGAGATCCGGGCGCAAGTGAGCCATTTGGTTTTTTCGGCGGAGACTACAGGTGGCAACTGTGGCCCCTTCAGGG
>CALAPX010000165.1 GCA_937888355.1 uncultured Spartobacteria bacterium | reverse complement strand
CTACAAACATCTGCCGGAAATTCGTCGTCTTCTTGGTGAGGAAAAATACACAGAGGCAAACGCACTGCTAAAACAGGCATTCAAGGTCACCAATACGCCAGCGTATGGGGAAAAAATATCCGCCTTTGGGCGTTTCCAGAATCTGGGGAAGCTCCACCTCAACTTTAAAGGAGCCAAGGAGCCGGTCACCGAATACTCGCGCGTGCTGGATCTCAGCACAGGCTTGGCGACGGTACGTTACAAGCGTGGCGGCGAGACCTTTGTCCGGGAGCATTTTGTTTCCGCGCCAGACGAGGTCATTGTGACACGTATCACTGGGCCGGTTTCCTTCACTGTGGAGATGGATCGCAAGGAGCGTTTCAAGACCGAAACTGTGGGTGACCGTGAACTCTTGCTCAGCGGGCACCTCAATGACGGTTTTGACAACGACGGCGTGCAATACGTCGCCCGTCTGCGCGTGGCGGGCGGCAAGGTGAAGGCCGAGGGAAACAAGCTTGTTGTCACCAGTGATGGCGAAGTCCTGCTGCTGGTTGCCGCAGCCACCGATTACCGCGGTATTGCCGGCCGCCAGTTATCCGACCCCCTCGCTGCAACAACTGCCGATCTGGATAAGGTAGCGAACAAATCGTTCGCCGAGTTGCGCGCCGCCCAAAAAGAGGACCACGAGAAATTTTACAAGCGCGTCAGCCTGAGTCTTCCGCAAACGGAGAACAGCACACTGCCAACAGATCAACGGTTGGCCAATTACCGTAATGGAGCGGAGGATCCCGCGCTGGCCGCACTTTTTTTCAATACCGGCCGATACCTTCTGATCAGCTCATCACGCCCAGGGGGACTCCCCGCCAACCTGCAAGGCATCTGGGCCGAGGAGATCCACACGATGTGGAATGGCGACTACCACTTCAACATCAACACCCAGATGAATTACTGGCCGGCCCTCCCCTGCAACTTGGTGGAATTGCAGGAACCGCTGAACACCTTCATCGCCTCTCTGGTGGAACCTGGCAGCAAGACCGCCAAGGCCTACTACAACTCTCCTGGCTGGATCGCCCACCGCATGACCAATGTGTGGGGATACACCGCCCCCGCCGGCATGGATATCGGCGGCGCGGCATGGCTTTGCGAGCATCTTTGGGAGCAGTACGCCTTCACCCTCGACAAGGACTACCTCGCTCAAGTGTACCCGGTCATGAAGTCCTCGGTGGAGTTCTACTTGGACAACCTCTACGAGGAACCGGAGAACAAATGGCTGGTCACCGGACCCTCAGCGTCCCCCGAAAACGGCTTCATGCTCGCTGATGGCGAAACGGGGTCAGGCATTTGTGCCGGCCCGACAATCGACCTGCAACAACTCCGCGAGCTTTTTGCCAACACCAGCCAAGCCGCCAAAATCCTCGGTGTGGATGAAGACCTGCAGAAGGAACTTCTCGAGAAACGCCCTCGTATCGCCCCCAATCAGATTGCTCCGGATGGCGTCCTGCAGGAGTGGCTCAAGCCCTACAAGGAGCGGGAACCCGGCCACCGCCACGTGTCTCCACTCTATGGCCTGTATCCTTACTATGAGATCACTCCAGAGGGCACACCGGAGCTTGCAGAAGCCTCACGCAAGCTGCTGGAGCGCCGCGGCGTCTCTCAAAGTACAGGCTGGTCCAATGCCTGGAAGGTCAACCTCTGGGCGCGGCTCGGGGATGCAACGAAAGCGTGGGGATTTGTGGACCAGATGCTTAAGGACAACTGCTTTGATAACATGCTCAGTCTGTTCCGCCCGCTCATCGGCGGCAAAGGGAAGAAGCTCTTCCAAATCGAGGCCAACTTCGGGCTCACGTCAGGGATTGCCGAGATGCTTTTACAGAGCCAACCCGAAAGCGGCGCCATCGGTGCGGAACCGGTTCTTCGTTTGCTCCCCGCGCTACCCAAGGCATGGCCATCAGGCAAGGTGACCGGTCTCCGTGCACGCGGCGGCGTGGAAGTCGATCTCGAGTGGAAAGACGGCGAGCTGGTCGATGCCAGATTGCGCTCCTCGAAAGACCAACGTTGCAACGTCAGATATGGCGCCCAAACGAAAAACGTGGATCTGAAAGCTGGCGAGCTGACGAAAGTTTTCTAAGGTCGGGCACTCTTCCGATGATTCGATCACTCTCCATCGCTCTTGTTTGTTTCTTTTTTACGCTCTCGCCAGCTGTGCTCGCGGAAGAGCCCCTGCTGAAAAAAGGTTCCCGCCTGCTGTTCATTGGCGACTCGATTACCGATATGGGCCGCGATCGGCGCCCGAACACATGGGACCAAAACCATGTACTCGGTCACAGCTACGTCTTTCTGATCGCCGCGAAGTTGGGCATCGAGATGCCTTCTGCGGATCTCGTGTTTTTCAATCGCGGGATCGGAGGCAACAAAATCTCCGACCTGCGCACGCGCTGGCAGGAGGATGCCATCGCGTTAAAGCCAGATATGCTGACAATCCTCATCGGCACGAACGATGTCGGGGCTGGCCTCAGAAACCCCGAGAAAACTGTCATGCCTGAACGCTTCGAAAGCGACTACCGCGCGATCCTCGATGCCAGCCGCTCCGCCAATCCGAACCTCCGACTGGTTCTCATGGATCCCTTCGTTCTCCCGAGCGGGGACCTGAGCAATGAGTCTGCCTACGCCATGCGCCGTGCCCTCACCGACGCCATGCGAGCTGTCGTTGCCAAACTCTCCAGCGAATACGGCGCCATTCACATCAAAACGCAGGACATCTTTGATGCCGCCTTAAAACAAAAACCCGCCGCTTACTGGTTGTGGGACGGCATCCATCCCCTCCCCCAAGGGCACGAACTCATCGCCCGGCACTGGATCGAGCGTGTTCGTGATACTTATATCAAAGACAGAAATTTCAATTATTAAGTTAAGATGGTAAATATTAAAAACAACTAATCAAAATTCCCTTATCGTTAAGTTCGAGTTTTTCTACCCTTCCGGAAATGCCTTTGCAGCGACTCAGCACAGAGAATACCTTCATTGCAAAAAATCTGATGCCATTGAGTAATAAAAGTTATTTTTGTGTAACAAATAACGGGCGCTAACACTATAAAAAAATTCAAAAGAGGTTCAATTACATGAAAATCAAGTTTTTTCACACAAAGGCAACAAGTATCTTGCTTGTTCTATGGTGTCTTCTTTCAGCATGCGCTGTAAAGAAACAGACTCTTAATCAAGTAGATTTGGAGAATGCATATCGCAAGGCAGTCAAGGATGCCGAAACAGCAGAACCGTCTGAAATCTCGAAAAATCTTGTCGCTATCGTCCCAACCAACAAAAATCTGATCTGGAATAAGAAAGGAGAGTTATTGGTAGTCACTTGGACAAACTATCCTGACTACGATGGCAAGATTGGAAAATCGATCGTGCTGACACAAGATGTGTGGATAACAACCGTACCGGAAGTAAAGATTTTTGGACACAAACTAAAGGGTAATAAAACTTTGGCCATTGAACAACTATTGGGACTTCCCCCGAACTCAGGGAAAACGAAATTTGTGGAAATGTGGGTCAAGCCAGCTGATCTTTTCAGACCTAGTGCTGACCCCGAGATTAGCGATTGTGAAGCCGAAATAGACTTCCGATCATGTAAATTCGCGAAAGTGAGTGATGACTATATACAATGGTTCAATAAACTAAAGAGGGAATCATACGGAGCTAATGGATACCCATGGACTCGACTGGGGTATACCTATAATTGGAGAAATGATACCATCTCTTCAAGATAATCCGACGGCTAAATTTTCGCAGTAGCGTTTGC
>CALAPX010000164.1 GCA_937888355.1 uncultured Spartobacteria bacterium | reverse complement strand
ATCTCGCCGAAGATGTGGTGATCATCCTGGTCAACACAACCCGCAAGCCGGAACAAAGCCCGCTTCTCAAGGGCCTTCCTAACGGGTGTGACCGGAGTTTAATGTAGTAATTTGAGTAGCTGTGAAACAAATATGAAGGAAATCCTGGACCTATGGAAATTATAGGTTTATATAGGCTGGATGTCTTCACACGCCAATGTTATCTCCAACACCGAGGATGAAGTGACCGTTCAGGTGACCATCCGCAAGAGCCACAGTTTTCTCCAGTGCGAGGAATCGATTCAGGACGCGCTCAACGAAGCGGGCAAACTCGCCACCAAGGAGTGCCTTGAGGATTTCGACACCGATGGCTCCCCGATTATCGTGGGCGCAACGAAGCTGACGGCCAAGAAGGACAAAGTTGGCAAGAAATACATGAGTCCCTACGGTGAGATTAACGTCGAGCGCTACGTCTACCAATGCTCTCTGGGCGGTGCCACCGAGATTCCCCTAGAGAACGCAGCGCGCATAGTGGCCTCAAGCACTCCGCGATTCGCCCGGATGGCGTCGTTCAAATACTCCACGTATCAAGCTGGAAAAGCGGTTGAAGATATCTGGGAAAGCCATCGCCTGACAGTATCGCGTTGCTACATTCAGGATGTCTCCGCTGCAGTCGCTGCGCAGGTGCAAGCTAAGGATCCGTATTGGAATTACGCCGAGACCAGCGCCGAACCCTGGCCCCTGGAAGTGGCCGCCGTAGCCATCGGGATCGATGGCACCTGCATGCTCTTCTGCGGTGGAAAGTACCGCCAAGCTATGGTTGGAACGATCGCTTTCTATGACGCTTTGGGGGAACGCCTGCATACCATCTATGTCGCGGCCGCTCCCGAGCATGGCAAGGCGACATTCATCGCACGCATGGATGCGGAGATCGCGCGGATCAAGCAACGCTTTGGAAAAGCCCGCTATGTAGGCGTCACCGATGGAGCCAGCGACTATCTAACATGGATCAAACAACACACCACGACACAGGTGCTCGACTTCTGGCATGTGACCGAGTACATCAACCAAGCGGCGGTAGCTCTGCACCGCGGCAAAGACGCTCGCCAGGAGTGGGTTGACAACGCCTGCCACGACCTGAAACACAAGCACGGTGCCGCGCTGGAGATTCTCGGACAATTGCAGGGTGCGCGTGAGAACAAACTCGGAGCGCAGACGCGCAAAAATCTGGAAGCGGCCATCACCTATTTCGAGAATAACCTTGGGCGAATGAACTACGCCAGTTACCGCAAGAGCCATCTACCCATCGGATCTGGAGTCACTGAGGCGGCCTGTAAGACGATTGTGAAGCAACGCATGTGTGGCAGCGGAATGAAATGGAAGCACTCGGGGGCAAATGACGTCCTCACTCTACGCGCTGTTACGTGCACAGACGGTGCCTGGGGGACATTTTGGACTCGCCTCGACAAATTTGGTGTCTCCAAGCTCAAAAGGGCGAAGAAATCGCAATAACTCAAATCCGACTATTTATTATTATTGTAACCATTCAGGTCTCGAAAAGCAGTTTTTCAGCTTTCGTTGTATT
>CALAPX010000163.1 GCA_937888355.1 uncultured Spartobacteria bacterium | reverse complement strand
CGCCGGTATCTTCAGGACGCCCTCCCCGGAACCTCAGTCCGTGCGTCAGAGCCACACGGGAATTCGCCCCGGCCGACCAATCCTTCCATGCCGGCCCGAGAAAAACTGTGCTGACTTTATTTCTCTTCAGCTCAGCTTTTTTCGGAAATTCGTAAAACAAGAGCCTTCGTTCGCATCCAGCTACCTGCTGGAACCACCCGAGGTCTCCGCCAGCGAGGGTGTTCGAGTTCACCAAATTGTTGCCATCCCAAATCGACTCGCCGAGCGTCCCCATGTCACCAACCTGCAGGGCCGGATTTTCTCCCCAAAAAATTAGAGGAATTTTTCGGTCCACAGCGATCCGCGGCACCCCAGCAAAGAGTGCCATTTCCGTTGCCTTGCACCAGTTGCAAAAACGCAGAAAGGCCTCGCGCACAAGTTCACGGGACAAACGCGGGGCTGGCCCCAGCATTAACACATCGAAGCCAAGGCGGACTAGGTTGGAAAGATTGTCCACACCATTGTAGGAAATTTGCCTAGGCGGGTATGCCACCGAAACCAGCAGCGGCGTCATACCCAATTTTTCCCGCACCCACAATGCCTGACGCGTGCTGTCTTTCCCGCCGCTTACTCCAACGATGCAGTCCCAACGGATCTGTTTGCTGCCCCGCAAAATCCTGCGGACAAGCAGCTGCAACTCGTCCAGTCGCTTTTCGTAGTTCTCATCGTGGCTCTTTGAGGCGAATTCGCAGGCTGAGCAGATGTCATCCGAATTGAATCTGTTGAGCGGCCGCGTGTCCGGGCTCAAGCATGTTTGGCAATACCTCATTTCCCAACCGCTGATCCGAGCTTGGACGCAACGATGACATGCTCCGCACGCAGCATGGGAACAGCCCGAAGAACTGGGTAGGCCAAACCAACCTGGCGCGCGTAGAAAAACTCTGTTCCCGCTTCAAGTGCCACGCCAGTGACCGGGCAACGCCATACACTGGCAGTGAATTGGTCTTTCGGTCCGTTGGAAGCGCCGTCTTTTGTCAGGTGAATCACGCCGCTCGGATTGAGGGGATTGGGGGTGTAGTCCAGCAATCTGTAGTCGGAGACTTTCGCTCCCAACCGTTCTGCCGTTTCCCTCAAACCCTCCACGTATCCGTGATTCCTGATTCTTGCCTGCGCTTCCCGCGGCGCCAATTCGTAAATCGGCTCGATCAGCACCACCGCCTTTCGCGCCACGCGCAGGCATTCCCGTATGGCCTCCTCCTCTTTGCCGCGGTTTGGTTCCAGTGAATGCGAGCTATAAACCACATCTACGGATCCATCCCCCATCGGAATACTTAGCAAATCGGCGACAAATAAATCGGCTCGTTGCCCGTTTTCGTGCAGCCATTGCCTCCCGACGCACACGCGCGACCAGCTCACATCAAAACCAAAAGCCATGCTCGGTTTGGTTCCAGATTCCGCCAATACTCCCGCAAGCGTGGTGGCTTCACCCACACCCACCTCCAAAATCGAATCACCATCGGCAAGAACACTGGAGAGCAAACTCGCAAGCTGCCTACACCAACTTTGGTTTTTTTCCCGGTCTGCACGGACTGCCGAAACATAGGAGCCAGCCTGCAAGTCGTATGCTACCAAGGTAGCGATTAGATCATTTCCTTCCACGGTCTCATTGGCGCGGTGAAAATATTCCCTGCACCATTCCATGGCGTTTTCGCCCTTGGAGTAGGCTGCCTGCATCCCAAGGATGATTTCGGCTATTTGCTTTGTTTTGATTTTCACTGCACCAAGACATCAACAGACATGATCTTCCGCTAAGGGCAGTTGCCACCCATTTTTATGTTCGGAAGTAGGACTGGCCACCACCACCACCTCGGGCCGAACTTCCTTAAACATTCTGTCAACGGATGAGAAAACCGGCTTTTTATATTTTGCATAGAATTCCGCCCTTTTCCTTGGATTTGGATCATACGCCCCCACCAAAGAAAATCCGGGATGAGAGTCAAAAGCCCTTGCGTGGGTATAAACATGGGTGGCAGCCCGTAATCTTTTGTCATAGCCCATTCCGATTTCACCAAGTCCCAAGATTACTACAGAAAATCTGTGAGGATATTTAATCAATGGCTTTGTTTTGAAGAAGTTTAGGTGTTTACCTTTCGAAAACATCCCAAGAAGTTGGATGTCCCCGCGATACAGGCTGTCGTAGTTTTCGGCCTATCAACTTTTGGT
>CALAPX010000162.1 GCA_937888355.1 uncultured Spartobacteria bacterium | reverse complement strand
TTGGAATCAATAAAAATAAACAACTCACCGGGAAAGTCTTGAAGTAAAGAGTAAATAATTCTATATTTTTCGTAGTAATTCCTAATAGCATATTTCTGATATGCAAAGCCATTAGCATCTGCAAAACTTTTGTGGTTTTTTTCAAGATGAGGAATGGGCGAATGGTAATAAAGACCTACTAATTTCATTTTAAGGATCGCTTCATTGTAGCTGGGTTAGTTTTAGATCGGCGGTCATAGACCGCCGCTACAGAAGAGGCCAAGTAATTCGTTTGTATATTTTTCTATATTATATTTGTTTTTAACATCCAGCGTCTTGAGAAACTCTGCTGCCTTTACTTTGTAATCGGCCAGATTCTTATCGTGGGTTTCAAACGCCCTTACCAAGGCTTCTCCTCCGGCTTGGCAATCAAAATCCGGATAAAAATACCCGAGGTCGCGGATAAATTCGGAATTGTGGATCAGTGGGTAGCCGCCATAGAGGGCTTCATAATAGAGGTAATTCTGCCCATTTTCCCAGTGGTGTGAAATAATGCAGTCTCCATGGTGGGCGAGGTAGGCGTACACCGGGTAGCGGGCTTCAAAGCTGGCGAGGCCATGGTTGACGATATCCAGGGCGCGCGCAAAGCGGACCATCATGGGCTTTTCCTTGTGCTGGAGGGTACAGCAAAAGCGGACATACTCCAGAAATCGGGGGGATTTGCGGTACGCTTCTTCGCAGACGAGCATGGGCGTGACGCAGGTTTTCACCATGCAGACATTTGGCTCGAAGGAGCAGACGCGCCACCTGGCGCGCCCGGGTTGGTAGCCGAATTGGGCCCCCTCGGGGATCGTGGCGATGGCCTTGTCGAAAAACTCGGAAGTCCAGAGGTGGGGGACGATTTTTACTGGTGCTCTGGTAGTGAGCGCAAAGTAGTCGGTGCAACTATGTTCGTACTCGGGGAGCGTCCACACGGCATCGTACTTCTTCGCGCTGCAGAGGCCGGCGTGTGGCATGTTGTACATGGCGCGCTCGATATCGATCACATAGTCGTTGCCGCACCGCATCCAGGCGATTCGCCCTCCCTTGGCGCGGAATTTATCGAGCCATGCCTCCGGGACTTGGGAGCTCATCTCGATGACGACATCGAGCGTTTCCAAGGCGGTTTGCAGGTCGATCATCTCGATGCCGACCTCGTCGAACATCATGGAGGGGTGGGGGGACTTGACGTTGCCGCCATTGACGAGGACCGCTCGTTCGACCTCCGGCGAAAGGTTGAAGAGTTGGACGAGGAAGACGCAATTCTGAAAGATTCCGTTTTCCCAAATGGATTGCTGGCCGTCCTTGATATGGATGGTGACGCCGACGCGGAGTTTGCGATTGGGTTCGGTCATGAAAATTATTCAGCTGTTTCTGTAGCGGTTGCCCTGTAGCGGCGCTCTATGAGCGTCGAAATCGTTTGGAATCGGCGGTCGCAGACCGCCGCTACAACGGAATGGTTTGTTTTTTTTGCGGGCGCAGGCTGCGCCCTGTAGCGGCGCTCTATGAGCGCCGGGATCGTTTGGAATCGGCGGTCATAGACCGCGGCTACAACTGCAGGGTTCGTCTTCATTGGCGATACTCCAGTTCGTCAATTTCGCCCGCGTAGGGCCATGCTTCGTGGGTTGAGGCAAGTCCGGCGCGCACGGGATTTTCGCGAACATAATCCCACTTTTTTGAATAGGATTCGCCGCTACGGAGCAGGTGGTCGAAAAAGCCCTTTTGCCAATGTGGGCCTTCATGCCCTGCGGAGCGGAGCGTTTTTGAGAGCCCATTCTTTAGCGATTTCACCCAATCGGCGAGCGTGATTCCCTCCAAGCAAACAAACTGATGCAGATGATCGGGCATGAGAACATAACCCCCGACCCACGCGCCGTGCTGCGGCGAGTTCAGACAAAATGTCCGAAACGCTTTATGCGTGATATCGAGCGTAAGAATCTCCCGGCGATCGTGCGTGCAAGCCGTGACAAAATAAATTGGCGAGTCCACAAATACGCGATCCAACCGGCGAAGGCGCGGTCTCTGTATCGGCTGTCTATGACCGCCGTCCCTTAGAGGCTGCTTAGTGGCGGCATCTCTGAGGCTGTCGTGATCGTTCTCCTCTAGGCGGCCGCAGGCTGCCGCACTGTAGCGGCGCTCTGTGAGCACCGGGAGCGATTGGACTCGGCGGTCACAGACCGCCGCTACAACTGACTGGTCTTTCTTTAGCGGCGCTCCATGTGTGCCGGAATCGCTTTCTGATCGGCGGTCATAGGCCGCCACTACAATTGCTGAATCTGGCTGGGCTTCTGCGGGCATATAACCAAGCTACTGAGAATCCACAGGATTGATGATCTTCTGAAACCCGGCGTGGAGAAAATCCTTGGTATTTCGTGTGTAAAAAGTTTTTACCCCATGCGCTAAAAGCGTCGCAGCCAACACGGCATCATGCGTGCGACGGTAGGGGAAATCTTCCGTCTGCAACTTCTGTAGCAGCCGCGCCCAGCACTCCGTAGTGTATCCACAATGCATGATTCCCATTCCACCACGCAGCAGCGAAACATGGCTGGCCGCTTCCCCCGCAGCCATGGGAAATGACATCACTTTGGGGCTGCGAAGAGCGCGGTAAAGCTCGAGGTAGACTTGGTCGGCAATAATCCAATCCTTTGGATTTCCGATGACACCTTGCAGAAATGCGTTGCATATGCCGTGCTCGGGTGAATCCTCATTGGCCGCATACAGCAGGATATTTGTATCCAGGCTACAAAGAGGCATCGTCATAGAGGGCCTCTTTTAAGTGTTCCGCAGAAACTAAAATCTTCCCGCCGCGGAAAGTCGGCAATGGCCGATGCTGGAGTGGTTTTTCAGACCGCATTTCCAGAAACCTCTCCACAGCCCTGCGAATCACCTCGCTCACTGGGCGATCCTCCTCGGTGGCAACTGCTCGCAGTCTACCCATTAGAGGATCTGGAAATAAAATTTGCATTTTTTGCATGGATCCATGTATCGCATGGAAAAGTTATTTGTCAAGGTTGTAGCGGCGCTCTATGAGCGCCGGGCGCGATTGGATTCGGCGCGATTGGATTCGGAGCGTTTGGATTCGGCGGTCGCAGACCGCCGCTACAACGGGACTGGTTTGTTTTTTTGCGGGCGCAGGCTGCGCCCTGTAGCGGCGCTCTATGAGCGTCGAAATCGCTTGGAATCGGCGGTCACAGACCGCCGCTACAGATGCAGCGTTACTTCGCGTTGCAGACATGCAATAATCGCTCTGTGAAAATACGGATGTTTTCGGGATGCTCGGGATGTAGGGTTTTCAAAAACGAGTCGGCTTTCTTTTTATAGTCCTGCCAAAATTCCGGAGGTTGATTCCAAGCCTCGATGAAGACATCGCCCCCCTTTCTTGCAGAAAATCCGGGGTAATAAATCCCGACCCCGTCCCTAAGCAGAAACTCGCTGTTGTGGACAAGCGGGTATCCTCCGTAGAGGGCATCGTAATAGGCGTAATTCTGGCCCCATTCCCAGTGGTGGGCGACGACGACATCCATGTGGTGCTCCGCCATGAGGTGGGCGAATTTAACGCGTGGTTCGTAGCTTGCCAGGCCATTTTTGTTCAAGTCGAGATTCAGCGCAAACCGGAGGAATGTTTGGTGCTCTTTCATGCGAAAGGAATTCATGACCATCATGCGCGAAACCGCATCTGGATTGGTTCTGTAGGCATGTTCACACACAAGAATCGGAATCCAGCAATTTTTACCAACTGCGATGTTCGGTTCGAAAATCGCGGCGCGCCAGCCGCGGTTTTCTTTTTTGCTTCGATCCGGATTGAATCCGAACGTGTGTCCCTTCGCCTCCGTCTCGCGAATGCTGGCATCCAGAAAATAGGGGGACCACAGGTGCGGCATTTCGATCACCGGTTTTCTGGTTAATGTCTGCATCATCGGCGTGCAGGTCTTGGTGTGCTGCGGCAAGCCCCATGTTTCCACGCGCAGGGCAGGATCGGTGAGGTGCATCCCGCCTTTTTTATT
>CALAPX010000161.1 GCA_937888355.1 uncultured Spartobacteria bacterium | reverse complement strand
CATTCGCGTCAATTTAGCGTCGTAAGTCGCTGAGGATCAGGGGAAAAGGACCAAGAAAACTGCGCTTTTTCATTGACATGCTGAGTCGGCCGGCAAGTTCGGCATGTCAAAAACCATTTCTGGTTCCAAGCTGGCCGACCGCTCGATAAAGTTCTTCTCGGGGTTGGATTCCCTCGCAAGGAAAACCAAACTCATCGTTCGCCACAGCGCGAAGTTTTCTGCGCAAGGATTCACGTTGGGAGTATTGAAGGCGGTCATTACCGGCAGGGCGTCCTTCAACCATCTCGCCATGAGCATGGGGTTGAGCGAAACCAAGGCAATGTCTCGGCAAGCACTCCACCAGCGGGTGGATCGAAGCGCGGTCGCCTTCATGATGAGTGCCACCGCCCAGGCCATCAAGGACCGCTGGGATGACGAGTTGCTCATCGTCACGAAGAAATTCAATCGGATCCTCATCGAGGATTCCTCGCAGGCCAAAACCGACAAACGCAACGCCGAAGACTTTCCCGGACATGGCAATGGCAAAGGCGTCACCGCAGGGTGCAAGATCGACCTGACCTTTGATCTGCTCACCGGCGAACCCATCCTGGAGGCCCTCCACCTGGCCACTCAACAGGATCGCGAAATCGGCAGGGATCTGGTGGATCTGGCCAAGCCATTCGATCTGTTTTTGCGCGATATGGGCTATTTCAGCACCGGAGAGTTCGGCCGGATCGAATCGCGGAGGGCTTTTTGGCTCAGCCGCATGCCGGTCAGCGTGACGGCCTGCGACCTTGAGGGACGCAAACTCGAGACCATTCTGCGCACGACCAAAGGCGGGGAGATCGACTGCGCCATGTACATCGGAAAGGCCCGCCACCCGGCCCGGCTCATCGCAGTGCGTGCCACTCCCGGAGTTGCCCGTGAGCGGCGCAGGGCGCGAAGAGAACAGGCGAGTCAACTCGGCAAAACTCCAACCAAGGACATGCTGACTCGTGACGGCTGGCACATCATCATCACCAATGTCGACACGGATCGCATGAAGACCTCCGAGATCTTCACGCTCTATTCCGTGCGCTGGCAGATCGAGATCATTTTCCGGGCCTGGAAGCAGTCCGGCCAACTAGTCAAGGCGCTGGCAAGGCGCAGCAATCCGTTCCATTTGCAGACGCTCATGTATGGGGCTATTCTGTTGTTAATACTCACCTTGAAAACCGCATCTTTACTGCGCAAGAAATTCAGCAGCTATCAATTGAGCATCGAGAAAATTGCCCACGACCTCGTTTCCTTCATCCTGGCATTGGTCTCTCTGTATCGCTTCTCCGACTACAATCCCGACCCCAGGCACCTCCAAATGGACATCAGATCCCGTAAATCCCTGTATCAAACCACCCTCGGATGCTTAAGTTGACGCGAATGGGCTGCCATCAAAGGCCTTTTCCGGCCCCTCTGCCTCAGGCCAGTTGTTGGTGTAGGGGGCTTCACCAACTCCGCCGATTTGAACCGTTGTCCCGGAGAGTCTGACGCCAACCGGGGTTTTCAGTTCAACTGGGGCTGCCAGAGCGGACTGAGCCAATGCGAGCATGCCTATCAGGGTGAATGCGGAGACGAATGAAGTGGCCCCGCTAAACGGAGCCAGAGCCATGTTGATGAAATGGGCTGGTCGTGAGGGGGTATCAACCCCGAAAATCGACCCCGAACATGAAACGAAAAAGAAGACATCTGACCGCCGAATTCAAAGCCCGTGTGGCACTTGAAGCCCTCAAGGAAGAAAAAACCATCCAGCAAATCGCCATCGATGAGGATGTCGCCCCAGCGCAAGTCAGTGCCTGGAAAAAGGAGCTGCAGGAGCGCATCGGAGAACTCTTCGAGCGGAAGAACGCTGCCAGCGAGAGCATCAAAAAGAGCGAAGCGCAGACCGCCCGCTTGGAACGCAAGGTTGGTCAACTCGTCATTGAGAAGGAATTTCTCGAAAAAAAGTGCGTGCAGCTGGGGATCGATCTGAGCGAAAGGCCATGATCGAAACCCAGCACCCCAGGCTCTCCGTGCGCAGACAATGCGAGCTTGTAGGCATCAACCGCAACCGCCTCGCCCCGCGCGAAACCAAAGCCACCCGCGAAGACCATGCGATCATGAAAATCCTCGACCAACTTTACACGCAATGGCCTTTCCTGGGAGCGCGCAAGCTCAGGCTCGAACTCATCGCGCATGGTTGGAATATCGGAAGGAAAAGGGTTCGCCGTCTCATGAAAATCATGGGTATCGAAGCCCTCGTCCCTAAGCCCTCCCTGAGCATACCGAACAAGAGCCATAAGGTTTA
>CALAPX010000160.1 GCA_937888355.1 uncultured Spartobacteria bacterium | reverse complement strand
CGCCGCTCAAGATGGGCGGCTTTTTGCCGCATAATCGTGGAGTCCACGGATTCGCACACCGTCACACAGGCTCCTTCCTCAAGAAGAAGTATGGCAGCCGCCTCGCCACTATGGCCGAGGCCCAGAACCGCTGTGTTTTTTCCACTGTGAACCATTACCTGAGTTTGAGGGTTGCGAGTCCGAGCAGAGCGAAGAGTACTGACATGATCCAGAACCGAACGATGACAGTGTTTTCCTTCCAACCGCTTAATTCAAAGTGATGGTGAATAGGTGACATCCGAAAAATCCGGCGGCCGGTGAGTTTGAAACTTGCGACTTGCAGTATCACCGAGAGGGCCTCAACCACAAAGACTCCCCCAACGATCACGAGGAGAAGTTCCTGTTTGCTGCAGATGGCGACGGCCCCAAGCATGCCGCCAATGGCCAGTGAACCGGTGTCACCCATAAATACCCTGGCAGGGTGTGCGTTCCACCACAGGAAGCCGAGGCAAGATCCTAGAAGCCCGACACAGAGAACGCTGAGTTCCCCTGAGAATGCAACAAACGGGACTTGAAGGTAAGTTGCTGCTTTGATGTTTCCTGCCACGTAGGCGAGCACTGCGTAGGTGGCGGCAACCGTGGCGGTACAACCGGTGGCAAGGCCATCCAGCCCATCTGTAAGGTTCACGGCATTGGATGTGCCAACGATCACAAGCAGATAGAACAAAAAGGTTAGCCCCCCCAATCCTAAGATGATCGGGTTTTTGAGGAATGGGATGAAGACCTGCTGTGCGATGATAGAGGTTTTTGGATTTGTCAGCAAAAACCAGGTGAATATGCCAGCTAGCACGCACTGGAGAACGAACTTTAAACGACTGCTGATGCCATCGGAATTTTTTTTCGCGACCTTCAGCCAGTCATCGTAGAAACCAATCAGGCCAAGGAAGAGCGTGCTGAAAAGCACAAGCCAGACGAAGGGGTTGTCCCAGCGAGCCCAAAGGATTGAGGAGATGAGAAGCGATCCTATGAGGAGGATGCCTCCCATGGTTGGAGTTCCTTTTTTTGCTCCGTGGAGTTCATAGAGTTTATGAACCTCGGCCGCGGTGCGGATGGGTTGGCCAAACTTCAGGGAAATCAATTTGCGAATGACGAAATTTCCAAATAGAAGGCTCAAAAGGAACGATGTCACACCGGCGCAGATGGCCCGGAATGTGATATAGGAAAACACATTCATCGCTTTCAACAGGTCGTTTTCCACGGCATTGGCGGCAGCCCAATCGCTAAGGTTTGAAAGGTAGTAAAGCATTATGTCGCGAAGTGGGTGAGGAGTGTTTCCATGCGGGCGGAGCGACTCCCTTTGACGAGCACAACATCCCCCGGGCGAGCAAGTTGCCTGATCATGCGTGCTGCATTTGACGTATTTTCCGTTTCGTGAATACGAGCCATGCCATCATTTCTTGCTGCTTCAGCGATCGCATTGGTTTCTGCTCCGACGGTGACAAGAATATCAGCCAATTTAGATGCAGCGGCTCCGGTCCGGCGATATCCCTCTGCAGCATAGCTCCCTAGTTCACCCATTTTACCAAGGACAGCGATACGGCGTCCGCCGCCTGGCATCGAATGCAGCGTTTCCAAGGCAGCCTCCATCGAGTCCGGGTTTGCATTGTACGTGTCGTCGAGGAAGATAATCCCTTGAAGGATTTTTTGTTCAAGGCGTCCTCCTGCTAGGCGTGTCTTGCCAAGGGCTGTAATGGCTTTCTCCATTGGGATTCCGCATTCCACGCCCGCAGTTAGTGCCAAAAGTGCGTTAGAAACCATGTGGCGACCATGTACGGGGATGGAGGCTTTGTAGGACTTGCCAGCATGAACAACAGTAAATGAGGTGCCTTGGGGTGTTGGAGAGATATCTGCGGCAAGGAGATCTCCTGAATCAATTCCTGCCCACACGACGCGCCCCTTGCATCTGGCCGCAATTGATGAGGCAAATTCATCCTTCGTTGGAAGAATCACCGTTCCATCAAGAGCTACTGCCTCAGCGAGCATGCCTTTTTCAAGAGCAATTGCCTCGCGCGATCCCAAATGCTCGATATGTGCCGTGCCGATGTTTGTGATGATAGCGCAATCTGGTTTAGCCAGTGAAGCAAGTTCGGTGATCTCACCAGCGTGGTTCATTCCGAGTTCCCAAACTGCAGCGCGATCCAGCGTGCTTGCTGAGAGAATCGAAAGTGGAAGCCCAATATGATTATTGAGATTGCCCTGGGTTTTTGTGGTGCGCAGGAGTGAACCAAGAACGGCCGCTGTAAATTCCTTGGTGCTCGTTTTACCGCTGCTCCCGGTGATGCAGACCGATTTGAGCATGAGGCGTTGCCTCCAATTCTTTGCGAGATTCGTCAAGGCCGTTAGACTGTCTTCAGCAAGAATGACGGGATGTTCTTGGGCTAGCTTCCTGGCCTCCTCCGGGGAATCCATGAGTACCGCCGAGGCACCTGCATTCAGAGCTTGGGATGCAAAGGCATTGCCATCAAACCGTTCGCCCCGGAGGGCGATGTAGAGATCGCCTGGAGCAATCGATCGGGTGTCTTTTGAAATCCTAGAAATGCTGATAGAGGAATCATCACGCAGGAGCTTGGCGCCGGCCATTGCAACAATTTCATGAAGGGGAAGATTATCCATCGATCAAAGATCCCTTCTTGTCTATGATGGCTCTCTGCGCCGCATCCACATCATCAAACGGGATTTTTACCCCCTCAAAGTCCTGTGATTTCTCGTGGCCCTTGCCGGCAATTAACACGATATCACCGGGTCCTGCAATTTCCACAGCATGCCTGATAGCCGCTTCTCGATCAGTGATGCGGGCGTGATTTTTGCGGCGCAGTCCGGTTTCGATTTCATCAAGGATGCGCTCCGGATCCTCGCTTCGTGGGTTGTCTGAAGTCAGGATCACGTGGGTTGAAAGTTCTTCCGCAGCCATTGCCATGAGGGGTCGCTTCGTGCGGTCGCGGTCGCCGCCGCAACCGAAGACGGTGATGATTCGAGCGGGGTTGAGGTCGCGCAGGGTCGACAGGACATTCCGCAGGGCGTCATCTGTGTGGGCGTAGTCGACAAAGACCTGAAAGTTCCTTTTGCATGGAACGCGCTCCAATCGGCCTGGAACTTGGGGTGATTTGGCAATGGCATCAACCGCAGCCCGGACTTCCACGCCACAGGCAACTGCGGCAGCGATTGCTCCGAGAGCGTTGTAGACATTAAAAAGGCCAATAAGCGGCAGGCGTACGAGGTAGCTTTTCCCCCGTGTTTCCAAGGCAAACGTCGTGCCTTTTGCTTCTGTCCGGATCGAGGCTGCCCGGTAGTCGGCGTGCACATTTCTTCCGAAAGTAGTGATCTTCGTTTTCTTTGAAAACTGCTCGATCAGACGCAGACCATAGCGGTCATCCGAGTTGATAATTGGGCGCCCGCGCTTCGAGGATTGCTTGCAGAGGGATTCGAATAAGGATGCCTTCGCATCGTAGTAGGCCCCCATTGTTCCGTGGAAGTCGAGATGGTCCTGAGTCAGATTTGTAAATACAGCTGCATTGAATTCGATTCCCCGCACGCGCTGTTGAACCAAGGCGTGGCTGGAGACTTCAATGGCTGCAGCGCGGCCTCCGGTATCGCGAATTTCAGCGAGGATTTCCTGAAGGTCGAGGGACTCGGGCGTGGTATTTGGAGCCGGGCGCTCCACTCCAGCGACAACGTATTTCACCGTTCCAACGAGGCCGCAGCGCTGGGATGTGGACTCCAGGATGTGGCAGGCGAGGAATGTCGTGGTAGTTTTCCCGTTTGTACCCGTGACACCAATGCACTTGAGTGAGCGGTCGGGATGGTTGTAAAAAGCTGCGGAGATATCCGCCATGGCAGATCGGACATCGGAAACAACCACCAATGGGCAGAGGCACGGCGAAGGAGGAGATGAGGTCACTACTGCAGCTGCGCCCTTCGCGATGGCATCGGATATAAATGTAGATCCGTCATGGGTTGCTCCGGGAATGGCAAAAAACATGGCGCCTGGCGTCATGAGGCGTGAGTCATGGCAGAGAGAGGAAACCTCGGCATCTGCCAATCCTGCGGGAATCCCGGCTGATTTTAATAGTTCCTGAAGTCGCATTCGATCAGTGGGTTTTCTGTGTCGCGTTCTCGATTTTTGCCAGCGGGGAATCCAAGAGCGGAATCGCCGGGAGAGTGGGAGTGAGATTCATATATCGGGCAGTTTTTTCGGCGATGCGGGAAAATACCGGAGCGGCGAGGGTGCCTCCGTAATTGAGGTTTGAAGCAACTTTCGCGTCATCCACTATGACAAGGCAGACAAAACGGGGATCCTCCGCCGGCATGAATCCTGAGAATGAAACAACATACTTGCCGGCGGCGTAGCCCCCATTTGGGCTGACTTTCTGGGCAGTTCCTGTTTTTCCCGCCACATTGAAGCCGGTCACTCTGGCATAAGTGGCTGTGCCCCCTGGTTGAGTTACTGCGGAAAGGGCATTTCCAACAAAGCGTGCGGTCTTTTCGGGCACCACATTGCGAATAACGAGCGGTGCTTTCATTGTTTTTTCACGACCTTGCGGAGATTCAAGCGATTGGACGATCCGCGGGGACATCAGCTTTCCTCCGTTTGCGATGACGGACATGCTCATGGCGATTTGTAATGGAGTTACAGCAACCGCATGTCCCATCGGCATTCGAGTGATTGTAAGCTTGTCCCAGCGGGAGGGAGGGTGAACGAGACCGGCGATTTCTCCAGGAAGCTCAATGCCCAACCTCTCCCCGAAACCGAAGCGGCGGACATACTCGTAATACTTGTCAGCTCCCATCATGAGCGCCATTTTTGCCGACCCAATGTTCGAAGACTTTACGAGGATGTCTCGGACACTCATTTGAGCATATCCATGGTGGTCTCGCAGAGTTCTACCGGCATAGACGAATCGCCCATTCTCGCAAAAGATGGATGTTTTTTCATCTACCGTTCCCTCATTGAGAGCCCCAGCAGCCACGACAATTTTGAACGTGGAACCGGGTTCAACCATATCGATGATCGCCCGGTTTTTCATTTGCTCAGGTTTGGCCTCACCGGGGTTGTTGGGGTCGAAGGTTGGCCGGCTGCCCATGGCCAAAATTCCGCCGGTATGTGGATCCACAAGGATGGCAGTGACTGTTTCTGGCCTAAGTTCCTTGTAGGTGGCATCAAGTTCCTCCTCTAGGATCGCTTGGAGGTGCATATCGATGGTCAACCGGATATTTTGGCCATTCTCCGGCTCTTCTTCTAATCCTCGATAGGGAACGATTTCACGGCCTGTGCGGTCGCGTTCGATGTAGCGATACCCATCAGTTCCGGTGAGTTCTGCGTCGAATGTGCGCTCAATGCCTTGGATGCCTTTCCGTTCATGGTTCAGGAACCCGATGACATGCCCAAGCATCGATCCGTTTGGATAGGTGCGGATCGAATCTTTTTCGGAATACAGGCCGCGAAGTCGCCTGCTTTGCATCTCCTCAAAAAGATCCAAGGTCAGTTGCTCAGGGACTTGGCGTTTTAGAACAATGTATTTTTTCCCGGAGGCAAATTTTTCTGCAAGTTCTGCGGCGTCTAAACTCAAGCGGGAAGCGGCGAGCGTTGCGAGTTCCTGTGGATTCGTGATATGCGAGGCATCTGCAAAGATGGTGCGAACCGGCAAATTGGCAGCAAGAATCTCACCATTGCGATCAAGAATCATGCCACGCTTGGCGCGGATGATTTGGCGTTTAGAGTGTTTATCGGCTGCGATGCGCGAATACTCTTCGTGTTTCGTGATGTGGATGTGGACGAGTCTGGCTGAAAAAGCCGTAAAAATGGCGGAGGCGACGGCACTGGCGACAATAATGCGCGTGCGGTCGACCTTGTTCATTGGCGAGATGCTCCGTTGAAGGCCGTGCGAAGAGCGGTCGTTTCGGTCTCCTGTGTCGGAGGCAAGAGGCGGGCGATTTTGTCTCCGGTAACTGGAACAACAGCAATGAAGCCTGAGCTCACACGCTCCTGCAGTGCGCGTCGGGAGGTCATGGAAGTCACCTTGGCGAGCAGGACTTCATTTTCTGCGCGGGTTTCGCGCAGTGAGCGTTCGGTTTGGCGGATTTGATCGCCCAGGGCAAATTGCTGGTTTTTGATATAAACAAAAGAAAGTCCCCCTGAGAGAAGTGGCATAAGAAGTAAAGCCATCCTTAGGATTTTTCCGATCTGAACAGGGTTGGAGCGGACTGGGGTCTCTAGGGCGTGCATGTTCATTGTGCGGGTTCCTTCAGTTTTTCTACAACACGCAGCTTGGCGCTGCGGGCTCTCGGATTTTCAGACACTTCCTGATCACTGGGGGTGATGGGATGGTTGGTAAGAAGATGAAATAGACGGTCGGGATTTTTTCTCGGACGGGGCCACTCAGGCCGGTCAATCCACTCCCGGCTGTGCTCCTTGAAGAAGACCTTTACGATCCGGTCCTCCAAGGAATGAAAGGTGATCACTGCGAAGCGGGCGCCTGGAGCGAGAATCTTTGGAATGCCCAGCAAAGCTTCACGAAGCGCGCCTAATTCATCATTCACCTCGATCCTGAGGGCTTGGAAAACGCGGGTTGCCGGGTGGCGAGGCCCCTTGCGCGGGGAAACCGTGGCGATAGTTCCTGCGAGGTCGAGCGTTGTGGTGAAGGGGGATGAAGCGCGCCTGTTGACAATTGCCGCCGCAATCTTTCGTGCGTTTGGCTCTTCTCCGTACCGATAGAAGATGCTAGCCAGGTCTTCGGCGCTGCGCGTGTTCACAATATCTGCCGCTGATTCGCGGATTGCAGGTCCCATGCGCATGTCTAAAGGGCCTTCGCGCATCAGTGAGAAGCCGCGACCAGCCTCGTCAAGTTGGTGGGATGAGACGCCGATATCAAGCAGTGCGCCGCTCAGTTTTTCAGTGACACCGATGGACGTGAGGGCCTGCATGGCATTTCGAAAATTGGATTCAACGAACTGCACGCGGTCGCCGAATTCCGAAAGGGTGTTCTGACAGCGGGTGAGGGCCTCTGGGTCTTGATCCAAGGCGATAACCCGGGCGCCTGTCAGTAGCAACTGGCGGGAGTGGCCGCCTCCACCTGCAGTTCCATCAAGGAAAAGCTTTCCGGGGGCAGGTTGGAGCACCGAAGCAACTTGGCTTACGAGAACCGGCTTGTGCCAGTTTGCGGAGATAGCATTTGTATCATTCACAAGCGCCCTCCCAAGGTTCTCGCATTCCAAGTTTTTCATTATGTTTTGCAGTGTGGTATTTTCTCAGGTCGAGATGCATTCGCGGGGCC
>CALAPX010000159.1 GCA_937888355.1 uncultured Spartobacteria bacterium | reverse complement strand
GCAAACGCTACTGCGAAAATTTAGCCGTCGGATTATCTTGAAGAGATGGTATGATAGAGCGGCTTTTGCTTAAATAAGAGTGCGCTGCGATTCAGCTTAGAAACATTTTTATTTAAGGTCCCCCGGTGGTTTGCTGCCCTGCACACGCAGGGGAATTTTCGTCGCATTCGCGCGCCAAAGCGAAGAATCAATTCTGTATTGCCTGAAAAATGGGCCCGATCAGGCGATCCCACTGGCAGAGCTGCTAGGGGAGTCGGAGGCAATCAAAGCGTTCCAACTGGAGCACGCGAACGTGTTTCGTAACACTTCCAAGTCACTTGATGAGATGTTTGCAGGAAGATTTGTGTGGTTCAGGAAATAGCGAAGTGCGTCCATAAAGATGCTCGGTTGGTCATTCTGATCGATTCCAAGTTCATCAGGAAATTCGGCATCGATAAGCCAAGTTCCACCTTCGGTAATGTGCATGAGTTCTTCGGCCCATTGGAGAATCTTATCGACGGGCGCGCCGCCATACCGCTGGCCAACCATTTCTAGAAACGGCTTCCGGTTTTCCACATTAAGCATCAGGGCAAGAAAAAAGCGGTGGTCCGGATCGCCGATCATTCCCCGCATTCCCGCGATCCTGTCTCGGCGAATGATCTCCTCAAACGTCGGCGGTAACGCCTCGGCCAGTGGGCCGTGTTTTCGTGCAAAAGTTTCCCAAGCCTCGTCCCAGAGACCGAGATTCTGCAGATGACCGATACAATTCTGGAGAATGAAAAATCCCCGCTCGAAATCCAACTCACGGATCATTGCGATCACGATGTCTGGATACTCGGGATCACCAGTCTGCTCGAGGAGGTCGAGGAGTTGTTTGCGGCGCAAGGTGAGCCCGTCATTTTGCAGGGGATCGACTGCCAGATGAGGCGGCAAATAGGTGAACTGGGGGCCGCAAGCCGGATCCGAGTGCGTTCGAATGACGACCGATACCGAAGGCGTATCGAGATGAAACAATGAGTGAATGCAATGAGGCCCCGAAACAATCGGTCTCGTGTCGCCCGCCTCCAGCAGATGGGTTGCCTTCAAGCTGAGATTCCCAATGCGAAAGTGCGAGGTGATCGACTGCGAATCCTCAAACTCAAAGAGTGAATGCAGGCTCGAACCTTCCAGCACATGAAAAGCTCCCGAGAACCCGTGCTGATGGATGTCCGTCGTGCCATCCATCCAAAATAACACCTGAATGTAAAAGCGTGGGATATCGTAAACGATCAATTCGGGTTGACCAAACCCCGAAGTGGACTGAGCAGGTTGGGCGTCCTCGAGTAGAAATTCCCGGACCAACTCAGGAAGGTTGATGCGATCGGCTGGCGGACGCTCATCGAGGGCTGCCGTAGCAATATCGGGAAAAGCCTCGGGGGCAAAGTCCACCTTCTTCCATCGCTCATAAACCATCCCGCCAAGTTCAGAAAAATAGGCATTCATGGTGTGAGCTTGGCTAGCCCCTGCTGAAGGACAAGAACGATTCCCCGCCAATTGAAAACTTCCTATAATAAACTGCTTTTAACAAAACACAGTTGCATTCAATGGGCGGGGTGCACGCTCTGGGGTATCTGCTGAGGGGTGGGAATTGGCCATTGCGATCTAAACGGCGCAAGACTCATGGATCTTTTTGCATGATCAAAAGGGGGGGTATTACAAGGTGAGCACTTGGCCTTGGCTCAATAAACGCGCACGCAGTGTCGCATGGGGCAACTCTTGTACCGCAACCCCCTCCTTGGCAGCCATAGCTGCTGCAACGCCGGCGCCTTGGCCGATGACCATCCACGCGCCTTCGATTCTTAGCGAGGAAATGCCGACATGGGTGCAGGAGAGGGCGACGGGCACCAGGAGGTTGTTGCATTGCTCTGCTTTGGGAAGGATCGAGCGGTAGGGCACGTGGTAGGCGTAGCCGCGGCCGCCTGAGCCTTTAGGGCGGACGGGATAGATCGTGCCCTCATTGATCACGCCCCCATCTTTCAAGGCGATCCGCTGGCAGTCGTGCGAGTCGATCGGAAATGAGGAAATGGCAATCGGGTCGTCCTTTTTAGGGTCATCCATGATGTCGCGTTGGCTGATGACGTACATGCCTTTCATCCGCCGGGCTTCGCGTACATAGAGGGCCGGTGAGAAGTGGCCGTAGTCAGCAAACTCGTCTTTGCAAAAGCCCCACTGCGCATACCGGTCGCGCATGGGTTGGGGAATGATGGGATCGTTTTTCAGGAAATGAATGAACTCGAGGGTGTATTGTTTATGGGCCTCCCAGATCGCCTTGCGCCCCTCCTCGTCAGCGGTGTGCCAGGCATTTCCGCCGCCGATCAGGCCGAGGGAGAATTGTTTGTTGATCGAGTTGTTTCCATCGGCCTTGCCGTTCGGGAGTGGATAAGGGTCAAAGCCGACCATGTTGTGAGATCCTCCGGCATTGATATAGCGGCGGATGATTTCAAACCGTGCCGGGTCATAGTTGTCCGGCTCGATCATGGGAACCTTGTTCTTGGAATCCTTGGTTAGGCACAGGCGGAAGCTATAAGTCATCAGGTTGTTGTCGCCCGCGGCATCGGGTCCTCCGTCTGCGGTTGTTACCAGCGGGAGGAGTTGGCCGTTGTCATCAACGCCGCTGATATTCATTTTTGGTTTTGGGTATTGCTTGCCTGCGAGTGATTCGCCGAATTCCTCGCGCCCCTCGCGGTCCGCCCTCCAGTCGACACCCGCGGCGGCCATGAGGTCACCCTCGTAGGATCCGTCGATAAACGTCTTGGCAGTGAAATCGCCTTTTTTGGTGTGGAGGGTCGTGATTTTGGGGCCGTCCTTGGTGACGGCTTTCAAGTAGTGTTCTTTCAGCACCTTGACGCCGGCTTCCTCGAGCATTTGAAGGGTGACGCGCATCGCCACATGCGGTTCGTAAGTCCACGTGGCACGGTTGGTGGGAGAGGGATCGAAGGGAGCTTTTAGCCCGCGGTCAGTGTAATCTTTGGCCACCCTCTGATGCCACTCGAGGAAAAGCCCGCCGAGTGTTTCGCGGACCATCTGGTTCGAGTCGCTGAAGCTTAAGCCCCCCGTATTGAGTCCCCCGATATGGGTGGTCGGTTCGAGCAAAATGACCGAAGCACCCTCACGCGCGGCAGCGATGGCGGCGCAGAAGCCACCGGGTGTCGATCCGTAAACAATGACATCGGCCGAATTGCTGTCGGCTCCTTTAGCGGGAACAGCGAATAGCAACGATGAAAGCAGGAGAGAAACGAGAGTCTTTTTAGAGGTTGGTATTTTCATAAGTAACTTGTGAATTCGGTGCCCACCTTGAGTTCAGGCACGCCTTGGGGTCTCTCGATGACTGCTTCGCCGTCCAAAATCCCATGGCGCACGAGAAAGGCGTCTTCCAAGCCGGTGGCCCAATAAAAGAATGCGTTCTTCGGGTTCCTGCCGTTGGTGAAGCCATGTTTGCCGCCTTTGCCGACATGGAATTCGTTGGCGTTGCCTTTTTCTTTCAGGGCGTTTTGTAAATTCTTGATGCTTTCTATGGAAATCGCCTGATCGGAATCACCGAGAAACATGATCATGGGCGGGAGGCCGGGCCGGACGAAGTTTGGCGGGGTGAGTTCAGGGGAGCACCCAGTTTTCCAATACGGGCAGTGAAGGATCACCGCATTCGCGATGCAGGAGACCTTAGGATCATCGGGGTGGTTCGTCTCTTCGGATTCAATCAATGTGGTCCCTGCCGCGAGCATCCCTCCGGCGGAATCGCCGGCAACGACAACACGCTCGGGATCGATGTGGAGTTCATTAGCGTTCGCGCGGATATAGCGGATCACAGCCTTGGCATCTTTGAGGCATTCGATCGGGACGTTGACCTTGTCGCGGGTGCGGAGGCGGTAGTGTGCTGATGCCGCGACCATGCCGCGCTTCGCCCAATACGCGCAGTCGGGATATTGGTTCGCAGGACTGCCTTGATCCCAGGATCCTCCGTGGAAATACACGATGAAGGGGAACGTGCGCCCAGGTTCCCCGTATCCCTCAGGCAGGAATACATCCAAGATGAGATTTTTGTCTGCAATAGTTTTATAGGTCCACTGCGTGTCGGGTTCTTGGGGTGCGGCGGGCGAGGGGAGACATGTCATCGCCCAGAAAATCAAGGCGATGGCGGCAAGGTTTCGGTACGGGAATATCGAGGTGCTCATGAATCGTGAGGCGGTAAATCAATTGTTCTGGAGAGCCAAGGCGTGGGGGGCTGAGAGCTTGTTGGGCAGGTGGATCGCCGTTTTGTAAAGGGGTGCTTTGGATTTAAACGAGTACTTCCCCGACCCCAACTCAAATACAGCCCGTCCGTCCTGCACTCGAAGGAAGGCGACTCCTTGAGCCTCGGATGCCGGCTTGCTCGACTCGGTGACATCATCAAGGGCTTCAGCGGGGACATAAACCGTGGCGGTGGTATTTGGCGGCACGGAGATGGTCCAATGGAGTTCGTCGCCATCGAGTTTCCAATCACTGCTGATCCGGCCATTGATTGAATCGTAGTGTCCCTTTGCCCATGTGATCCCGTGGCCGAGTTCGGGTTTCATGATGATTTTTTTGAATCCCGAGCCGTCCGTGTCTATCCCAAGGATGCTTCGGAACATCCACTCGCCGCAGGCCCCGAGGGAGTAGTGATTGAAGGAGTTCATCTTCACATCTCCGAACCCCTTGTCCTTGCTGTAGCTGTTCCAGCGTTCCCAAATCGTGGTGGCGCCTTGGTTGATGGAATAACCCCATGACGGATAGGTCGTGTTTTGCAGAATGCGGTAGGCGAGGTCGCTGCGACCGATGTCCGTAAGGGTCGGCAGCAGGATCGGGATACCGAGAAAGCCAACCGAGAGATGGTAGTTGTCGGCTTTGATTCGAGCCACGAGATGTGCTGCGGCTTGCTGGCGCTGTTCTTCGGTGAGGAGGTCGTAGGCGAGGGACATGCAGTAAGCGGTCTGCAGGTCGCTCTCGATCTTGCCGTCGGGCTTCACATAGGTCTTTTGGAAATACTCGCGGATCTCTCCGAATTTTTTGCGGTATTTTGCGGCATCCTCCGTCTTGCCGATCGCTTCGGCCATGTCGGCCATGAGCTTGTTGGTGTAGGCATGGTAGGCTGTGGAGATCATGGGTGATGGAGGGCGTTGACCAGGGGCCAGCCAATCACCCCATGTGTGCTCTTTTCTCCCGCCGAGGCCGTCCTTTCCACAGGCTTCCATGTAGCGGGCCATGGCAGCGTAGTTTTCCTCAATGATCCGGGTGTCACCGTAGACTTTCCAGATCGTCCAAGGGCAAATGATGCCCGCACAGGCCCATGCGGCAGCGCCATGACCGTGGAAGACAGGCGCTTGGTTGCCGAAGAGTCCCTGATTATTTTGGGTGTCCATGAGATCAACGATCCACTTGGTGAAAAATGCCGCCACATCCTGATTGTACGTGCCGGTGCGGA
>CALAPX010000158.1 GCA_937888355.1 uncultured Spartobacteria bacterium | reverse complement strand
TGCCCGTCTGCACGGATTCGGGAAACACAACCCCTTCCCGATCCGTTTTGTATGTATTGATGGGAATCGATGCCTTTTTACCTCCACCCGGAAGTGTCCTCCGTTGGGCGATAAACTGTCCAGGGCGATGATAATTCGTGAGGCTCCTTGAGAAAGACGAACGGTTGATTCCGATAAAGAGGTTTTTCCGTACCTCGTAATGCAAGTGTGCAGTATACATCCCTCGGTTTGTCCCAATCGTTCCGATCTGCTGGCCTCGCATCACATGCTGTCCCTTTGTGACTAGAATTTTGTCCAAATGGGCATACATGGAATCCACTGTTTCAAGTTTCCCTTCTTCGACATAAGCATGCCTCAAAATCACAACATTCCCCCACCCCATCCGGGCATCATGCGCAAATGTCACATAACCATTTCCAATGGCATAAACGGGATCCCCAAGATCGGAGTTTCCCCCACTGATCCCATTCCAATCCTCGCCAGGATGGTAGGATAAAAAACCACGTGACATATAGTAGCCCTCTCCCAAAGGCTTTCCTACCGGCATATCAAAGCCATCCGCGACACGAACAGACGTCTTGACGCCGGGTAAAGCCACTAACCCGGCAACAAAGAGCAGCAGACAAAACCAAAACACCCAGCGTCGCATGAAGGTTAAAGCCTATCTGCTCTTCACATACTCACGCAAGAAGTCAGGCAGCGAACCGAAGGACTCTATTTCACTCAAAAACTACCCCCTCCTTGCAATCAGCACTCAATGGGGGCAAACCTCAGCTCAGAACAACAACAACCATGAGAGACATTTTCCAAAACTTAAAATGCATTAAGCAACGAGTCGCGTATGCCGCAGAGGCTTCAGGACGGAGTGCAGAGCAGATTAAACTTGTGGCTGTTTCGAAAACTCACCCACCAGAAACGATCCATGAGGCGATCGCTGCAGGACAGCCTATTTTCGGCGAGAATAGGATTCAGGATGCCCTTCCAAAAATCGTCGCCCTTCCACCGGAAACCATTTGGCATTTCATTGGCCACCTACAGTCCAACAAGGTCCGCAAGGCATTGGGGCGTTTTTTACTGTTCCACGGGGTGGACAATACAGAGCTCGCTTGCCAAATGGACCGCATCGCAGGGGAACTTGGGATCAACGTACAGATTCTTCTTGAGGTCAATGTGTCAGGCGAAGGATCTAAATATGGATTCACCCCCGCCGACCTCCCAGCTGCCATGGAGACGCTTCTTCCTCTAACCAGAGTACACATCGAGGGACTGATGACCATGGCCCCCTATTCTGAAAATCCGGAAACAGCACGCCCGCATTTTGCACGCTTAAGGGAATTGCGTGATTCTCTTGCACGTCACACTGGCCACCCACTCACTGAGCTCTCGATGGGAATGAGTGGGGATTTCGAACAGGGTATCGCCGAGGGGGCCACGATCATTCGTGTGGGATCCGCCATCTTTGGAGAACGCCCCCTGAACTGACATAAAAACAGTGATTATGGCTGTTGTGGGGACTGATCTTGCATCTCCTTATCAAGATTCAAAAACGGCACGATACCGCCACTGGTAATGCGTGGCAAAACACCATCCCACTTCTCGATCGTCCGAAGCTGAATGATTTGCGGACTTTGCTGGAGAGCCTCTGCTTCACGACGAATAGCGTCGGCACGGGCCTTGGATTGGGCCTCAATGGAAAATGCCTCGGCGGATGCCGCCAACATGCGTTCCTCGGCAGCTGCCTCAGCCTGGGTAACACGCATGAGCTTTTCATTTTTTGCTTGAAGCGCCATTTGCTCGGCTTTGACTTTCAGCTCAATTGCACGGTTAAATTCCTCAGAGAAACTGAAATCCGTAATTGCGAGGTTCGCAATGTTGATCGAATTCAGGAGATCTTTTTCACGAAGAGTATTGTTCAAAAAGTTAGTGAGGGCCTCTTGGATTTGCTGCTTCACAAACTCGCGTTTTGTTACAAGTTCCTCAGCGGTGAATTTAGCGGTCACGCTTTTAACACATTCCTGAATCGCAGGTTGAACAAGCGAGGCTGATACTTTTGTCAGCGTTCCGATTTTCTGATAAATTTGAGGCGAAAGGTCCCCGTTCAGCGAAAATTGAGTCGTCACCTGCGTGGTCACCGTCTGGAGATCTTTTGATGCCGCAGTAGCTTGCTCCTTACTGGCAGTAAGTCGTATGTCCACTTGTTCAATTTTGTCGATGAAGGGTTTCTTAAAATGAAACCCCTCATTCAACGCCACAGGTTGCACAGCACCGAGAGTGCGAATGACCCCTACATGGCCACTTTCAACAATGACAGTCATGCTTCCCAAGAGGGCGAAACCCAAGACTAGAAAAATCAGAAGTGGTGTCAGAATGCGGGCGAGATTGTTTGGTAATTGGCTCATGAAGCGACAACCATAACCTCGATTACACATGCGGCAATCGAAAGCGTACCGTGGGCTCGTGAATCAGGGTGCGGATTGAACCCCAACTAGCAACTTTTCAAGTGATGCGTCGGGAGCCGCCCCGAGTTTTCTAGCCATGTCGTAATGTTTTTTGGCCAACTCAATAGATGTAGGCGCTGTGCGTGCATAGGCTACGGCAAGGTTGAAATGGGCATTTTGATAGTTTTTGTCCAACTCGACACTCTTCGCAAAGGATTCACGGGCCTCAAGGTGGCGCCCGCGAGTTTTTCCGTATGAGATGCCTAAGTAATTATGAGCAATAGCGTTGTTTGGATCATTTTTAAGAACATCCTGCAGAATTCGTGCCGCTTCAACAACATTTCCCAACCGGGTATGAGCATTTGCAAGATTCATCGATGCAGGAATATCGCCTGGCTTGATCTCAAGAACCTTCTTCAAAGTTGTGATGGAAAGTGTATTCCGACCTAGATTTAATTGAGCAATTGCAAGATTAGTCAAAAGAACAGGATCTTTCGGGGCCTCCATTACCATAGCGTGTAAGATTTTTTCTGCCTCCAAGGAATTCCCATCAGCCATCAATCGATCTACATCTGATATAGAAGATGGTTTTTTTAAATTTTTAGGAAGTTCAGGAGGCACTGGGTTCTGCCTCTTGGATAATACTGCACGAGCAGGTTCGGATGCCTTAGGCTCAGGCTCAGGCTCAGGGGTGGGAGTGGCGGGTACATCTGGAGTTGGAGTCGCCTCAGGCACAGGCATCGGTGCATTTTGAAGTGGAATCGCACTTCCAGACATCTCTTCCACAGGCTTGACCACAGCAAATGATGCATCGGCGATTTCATCGGGTTGACTTAATCCTGAAAGATGAACAGTTAACTCATTCGACATGGCTTGAAGCTCTCCAATACGCTTTTCAAGGTCCGAAGCATTTTTAAGGTGATCATTCTGTTCATTGATTTGGGTTAGAATAATTTCTCTAAGAAGATTTCCTTCCTCTAAAAGCGTTTCATGCTCAGGGGTAGATGTTGGGTTCAACCCAAGACGTGCCATCTCTGATGTGGTTTTATCAAGTTGCGCTAAAAGCAAATGTGTCTTGGCTTCTCGGCCTTCAATGTGGGCACGCAGTGCCAAAAGACGACCTTGAGTTTCCTCCAATTCATTTTGAAGCAACTCTCGATTAGCTTTTCCAAGTTTCTCCTCGTTAGCCACTGAGAGTGCTTTTTCGGTTCTTTCAAGTTGGACAGCCAACTCACCATTGATTCGTTGCAACTCAACCATGCGTGCAAGTTCCGAATCTTGCTTAGCAAGACGTTGCTCAAGATCCCCCTTAGCTTTTTGAAAAGATGCTTCCAAATCCGAACGGGTGGTAGCGATGGTTTTTTTGAATTCCTCATTCTCATTACGGAGTGTAGCCGCTTCCACCTCGTAATCTTTTAGCGATTTAATCCTAGAGATTGCTTTATCCCTTTCTTTAGCAACACTTTTACGATCATCAATAATCTTAGCAAGATTGCCTTCAGATTCTCGGATGTAGTCAGAGGCTCGTCGTAGCTTTCCGGTTAAGCGTTCACGGTCATCTTTAAGAAATGCATTCTCAGACTCGAGATTAGCGATACGAGAGGAAAGTTTTAGAAGTTTCTTATCGGGTGGCAAATCTGCCTTGGCTTTAAGGCTCTCAAGTTCATTAGTAGCACTTTCTAAAGAGTCCTCAGCTTGAGCCAATGTAGATTTGGCGGCGACCATTTCCGTCTTAACCTTCTCTACCTCCATCTGAGCACTACTCCACTCGGCTTTTGCAGTAGTGAGTTCGGTGCGTAGACGGCTGATCTCAGCTCTCGCTTCAGCTAATTCACGAATAATACCAAGGTCTGGAGACGACGGAAATTGAGCAACAACCAAGGGACCCCCACTAGCAGACTCCTGCTTAGGGATAGTTGAAATTTTAGGAGCAGGTATGTCTATTTCAAACCCTTTCTTCTGCAACGGATCAATTGATCCCGAAGAGTGTGATTGTGGGGAGAAATCGATAGCCGTGCGCAATCGATCAACGCCCTCTTTCGCTTTGCGTAAACGATAATCAACAACCATCGCTTGCCAATCAGGATTGGATATTTTGATCTTTTCTAAAATTTCCCTTGTGGACGAGTAGCGATTTAGGGCGTCGCGGAGTTCACCATTTCGTTCGTTCGATTCAGCTTCTTGAAACTCCTGATAAGCCCCAAGGAAAAGTATCGAGGGATCCTCAGCGATAGCTTGAAATGGATAAATATAGAGAACGGAAGCTAGCAGTGCAGGCAAAAGGCGTTTCATTAGAAGGGACCGCAAATGGTACCGATCGATTCCGCCAGATCAACCGGAATCCAAGAGATTAATGATGCGAGCCGAACATACCGCCAATCAAAGCGGCGTAACGGGCTTCAATCACATGTCGCTTGAGTTTGAACGTACGCGTCATCTCGTCGCCGGCCTCGAATGCTTTGGGCACCAACCGAAAAACCGCCACCCGTTCAAAGGGTTTAAAACCGGTTGACTGGTTTACCAAGCGTTTGATCTCCTGCTCGACCAATGCGTGAGCCTCCTTGCTTGCCGCAGCCTCTCTGAGGGAAGCAACACCTAGGCCCCCTTGGCGCAACTGGTCCAACGAGGGAACAATCAAGGCGCCGAGCATTTTCATGTCCTGCCCGACCACCATGCATTGGTCGATGTATGGCGATTCGACAAGACGCCCTTCGATCGGCACCGGTTCGATATTCTCGCCGTTGAGAAGAACAATTGTTTCCTTCGAACGGCCAAGAATTTTAACGCACTCGTTAAAGGTCACCATTCCGATATCGCCAGTATTCATCCACCCATTCCGCAGCACCTTCGCTGTGGCTTCTGGATCTTTATAATATCCCTTCATTACCTGCGGACCCTTCACATGAATCTCCCCACGCAACCCACGCCCTCCTCCTGAATGCTGCGAATCGGGGTACAGGATGCGGCCATCCTGTAAATCGACGATCCTTATTTCAGTGGCGGGATAGACTGGCCCAACCGTCCCAATGACTAGGTTATCCCACGTGCGCACGGCAAGCACGGGGGCCGTCTCGGTCATGCCGTACCCTTCGAGCACGGGAATGCCGATAAAATTGAAAAACTCGTCCACGTGCGGCTGAAGAGCTCCACCACCAGAGATCGTTCCACGAAACTCCCCACCGACAATGGCGCGCAGTTTTTTCAAAACCAACCCATCGAGAAGGACTGCGGGAACAACCGAAAGCATCCATGCCACAGCGTGCTTTAAGGCCAAGACACATGACTGAGCAAAAGTACGTCCGTGGATATCCAACTGCTGACCACGAAAAAAACGCTCGGCACGTTTCACACTCCTCGTCGCCCGGTAGGCCATGTGGAACAGCATCCGGCGCACAGGTGGCGCTTGCTTCACATTGCCAAGAATTTTTAAATACAGGTTTTCCCACAACCGTGGAGCCGAGGCCATGACCGTTGGCCGAACTGTTTTTAAGTCTTCCGCAAGTGATCGGAGGCTTGTGTAGTGGGTGCAGACACCTCGCGACACGGAAAGCAGCTCAAATCCGCGTTCGTAACTGTGCCAGATGGGCAGGATCGATAAGGCGCGATCCCCGGCACGCAAATCCAATGGCAAATACTCAATTTGCGAACAGGCGTTCGCATGTGTCAATTGGACACCTTTGGGAGTCCCAGTCGTTCCTGATGTATAAATAATCGTGAACAAGTCTTCCGGGCGCACTTCTGAAGCACGTTTCTCTGCGCGATGATCCCCGGCGCCCCTCAGTTCGGCCCCTCTGTGCATCAAATCCTCCAAACGCAAGACCCCCTCGGGCACTTCAAGTCCGGGCGCCATGACGACAACAAGGCGGACATGAGGCAATAAATCACGCTTCTGCAAAATTCGATCCAACATGGCTTTGTTTTCAACGAAAACGGTACGTGAGTCAGAATGCGTCAGAATATGAAGCATCTCTGGATCGGTA
>CALAPX010000157.1 GCA_937888355.1 uncultured Spartobacteria bacterium | reverse complement strand
GAAATGCAGTTTGCCGATTTTTCGACATGCGCTCTCAACCAAATTGTAAACCATGCAGGAACGCTCTATTACCGCACAGGCGTTCCGTGCCCTATAGTGGTTCGCCTTCCCTCCGGCGGCACTTCAGGGGGAGGCCCGTTCCACAGCCAGAGCATGGAGGCAATCTACTCGCACTGGCCAGGTCTCATCGTCGTTACTCCCGCCACGGTTGAGGACGCCTACAGCATGCTACTTGAGGCGGTGAATATCGACGATCCGGTTATCTTCTGCGAACACAAGTTCCTCTATTATCATCTCAAGGCGGAGGCGCTCCCCGAGACCTCCTTGCCGATTGGCAAGGCTAGGATCGCCCGCCAAGGACGCGACGCAACGATCGTTACCCATGGCGCCATGCTCCACGAATCCCTTGCTGCAGCAAAGGAGCTTGAAGAGGATGGTTTTGAACTTGAAGTCGTGGACCTGCGAAGTGTGAAGCCACTCGATACAGATACCGTGCTAGCCTCCGTTGCGCGCACCGGTCGACTCCTTTGCGTCAGCGAGGAATGGCCGTGGGGCGGGGTCACCTCCGAAGTCATTGCCCGTGTCTCCTCCGAGGGGTTTGGGCTGCTTGATGTCGCTCCGATGCGCGTGAATGCAAAAGACACCCCTGTCCCCTACCATCCTGATCTCTGGTCGGTCCACCGCCCGACTGCATCCACCATCGCAGCTGCCGCAAGGCGTTTACTTCAAACCTGACAACAACCCATGGCACTCGTTCCCATTAAAATGCCCCAACTCGGCGAATCGATCGCCGAAGCCACCATCGTGCGTATCCTGTTCAATGCGGGCGACCAGATAAAGGCCGACAGTGATTTGTTCGAAGTAGAAACCAACAAGGCGGTCATGGCGGTGACAGCTCCCTGCTCTGGAACGCTCCATGAGATCAATGCAGAAACTGGAACCAGCTATCCAGTTGGCTCTGTGCTCGGCCAAATCGACATCACCTCTGATGAAGCCAAGCGCCTCGGCCTCGACAACCCCGAAAAACCCTCCCGCAAGCCCCAAAAAACACGCCAAGAGGGCGATTCATCACCCCAAAAAGTCGAGCCCACTATTCCTGGGGGCTTACCAGTCCCCGCGCACGCCGGCGGAGTAAGTTACCTCTCTCCGCGCATGAAGGCACGTATGGCAGAGCTCGGCCTCCGCGCAGCCGACCTGTCCAGCATTGCCGGCAGTGGTGCCGGAGGGCGAGTCACAATCGAGGACCTCGAACGATTCATGTCGGGGATTGAAAACAACCGCATCACCCCAGCCTCCCCAATGCGCAAGGCGGTAGCCGATGCCATGATACGGAGTTGGTCGCGCCCGCTCGCCACCGTTGGAATCCCCATTAGACTCGACAACCTTCTCGCCCATCGAAAATCACACCCAGCAAAACCCGGCCCAGCTCTCTATGCCCTACGCGCCCTTGCGGTGGCGCTTGGCGAGAACAGTGCGCCCGCAGGACGGCTCATCGGTGAAAGTATTGTTCATCCTCCCTCAGTTGATATCGGCTTTGCCGTTGAAGCTGAAGATGGAGTGCTTGTCCCGGTAATTCGAAATGCAGACAAATTTTCACTCGATGATCTTGTGTCGCGCTACAATCGCCTTGTAGAACTCGCACGCCAACGGCGACTCCCTCCCTCCGACACAGGAGGTTCGATCGCGACTATCACAAACTATGGGACATTCGGCCTAACCCTTGCCACGCCGATCCCGCTGCCAGAGCAAACTCTTCTCCTGGGGATGGGTGCTGGTAAAACCATGCCTAATTGGGATCCCAAGCTCGAACAATTTGTTCCTGTTTTGGAAGCCACTTTCACACTCAGTTTCGACCACCGGGTACTCGACGGTGGGGCCGCTGGGCGTTTACTCAAGCGAATCGAGGAACTCCTCAACGCCCCTGAATTGCTCTAACTCCGCGTTTTACCGGACGGCTGTTTTTCAGAGGACTTGACGATAATGTGTCTTATTTTTCCTATTTTCAAGAAGTTGGCTTTACGACGTGCTGGTCGTCAAAGTTCAGATACGTGTAAAGTGTAAGACTGCGTTCGTAGTCGTCCAGCAGTCGCATTGCTTCATTCGGCTTGAGGCGATCGGATTTAATCGCCGCGTCGGTCTGGGCCTTCATCCGCCGTGCAAGTTCATTCACATCCCACTGAGTAAGTGAGAGGACCTGCCCGATCGTGCTGCCCGGCAAGATTTCTTCGACGTAATAGCCCGAATCCTCGTCCTCATCGAGATAGATATGCATCTCATTCACGCGGCCAAAGAGGTTATGGAGATCACCCATAATGTCCTGATAAGCCCCCGTAAGAAAAAACCCGATGTAGTAGGGGGTTCCTTCCTGCCAACGATGGAGTGGCAGCGTTTCCTTCACGTCCTGGAAATCGATGAACTTGGCGACCTTGCCGTCCGAATCGCAGGTGATATCGACCAGCGTAGCATTTCGATCCGGACGTTCGTTTAGCCTGTGAATGGGCATTACGGGAAAAAGTTGCCCCAAGGCCCAGTGGTCTAGAAGGGACTGGAAGACGGAAAAGTTGCACAGGTATTGGTCACCAAGTGCGATCTCGATCTCATGCACCTCCTCGGGCAACGGATCCGCTCCCTGGAAGAGTTCCACCGTACGCGTGGCGATCTGCCAGTAAGTGGTTTCAATCCCGGCTTTGGTGCGGAGGTCAAGAAGGCCAAGGTCGAACATCGACTGTGCGCGATCACGAATTTCCTGGGCATCGTGGAAATTTTCCAACCGGCGGTGCTCAGAAAGATTCGCCCGGATTTCCAGAATATCGGCTAATGGGCTGGGGTCGTTACTCGGCGCTGGTTTAGCGGGCAGGACGGTGTGATGTGCCTTCTCAATCGCTCCAAAGGTTTCGACAATTAATACCGAGTGTTGGGCCACGATTGCGCGCCCGCTCTCGCTCACCAGCACGGGGTGCGGAACACTCTCCGAGTCGCAAACCTCTTTCACCGTGTAAACAATGTCGCGGGCATATTCGTCCAGCGTGTAGTTCATCGAACTATCGAAGGTCGTTCGGGACCCATCGTAGTCGACCCCCAAGCCTCCTCCCACATCCAGATAGCCAAGCTCGTGACCCATCTGCCTTAGCTTTGCGTAGAACCGGGCAGCTTCCCGGACAGCTCTCTTGATCGTTCCGATGTCAGGGACTTGGGAGCCGACATGGAAATGGAGAAGCTTGAGGCAATGAGCAAGCCCGGCGGCGTGCAGCATATCACTGGCCTCCACCAAATCGGCCGTAGAAAGTCCGAACTTTGCGTTCTCTCCGCCGCTTGTCGCCCATTTTCCGGCCCCCTTAGACAACAGGCGCACGCGCAACCCGATAAAAGGTTCAATTTTCATCTCACGCGAAATGGCGAGGATGTGCTCAAGTTCTTCGAGCTTCTCGACAACAAGAATCACTTTTTTGCCAAGCTTTCTTCCCATCAAGGCGCTCCGGACAAAGCTTGTGTCCTTGTATCCATTGCAGATGACAAGACTCTCGGGATCGGCGTGCACGGACAATGCGGCCATCAACTCAGGCTTGCTTCCAGCTTCGATGCCGAAATGCCACGGCTTTCCAGCGTCCAAGATTTCCTCAACCACCTCGCGGAGTTGATTGACCTTGATGGGAAATACCCCGCGATAAGAGGCAGTATAGCCAGCCTCAGATATCGCGTTTACAAAGGCTTTGTTAATCGTTTCAACCCTGTCTCGAAGCAGATCATGAAACCTCACCACCAGTGGAAATGCGAGGCTCCTGCTTTTTGCCTCCTCCACGACCTCCATCAAATCGATCTTTTCCCCGTTCCGCTTTGGAAACACCGAGACATGGCCAGCATCATTGATAGAAAAATAGCCGCCCCCCCAACGCTCGACGTTGTAAAGGTCCATGGCGTCGCGGGAGGAGAAAGGTGGATCGGTTTGCATGTACGGTTGGATTACTTGGAAAAACGCGCATCTTTTTGACTCTGGATGCCGCAATGGAAAGCAGAATTTTCTTCAGGAGCTGGTCCCAGTGCTTTCACCCAGTCTCCAAGTAGCAATAAAGAAGATTCGACAGCATGTATTTGGTTCATCCCATAATCAATCTTTCGATTCCTTTGAGGTCATAATCTTCGCCTCGAATGCGGACTGCTGTCGCTGCGCAAGCGCACGCTTTTCAAGGGCCGCCAGTGCCTGCCCTTCGCTGCGAACTTTGCTATTCATAGTTTTTCCCGAGAGCATCCTGGCGCGGTCCTCACGGGACTCGTGAACAGGAGGCTTTGCTGGGCCGAACGATTTTCTGTGTTTTTTACTCATGGGTAATTGCGTGGTTGCTGGAGCCTCCACGTATCTCCAACGGCATGCGACAGGGGGTATCACCTTATTTGAAGCAGAGGGATTCGGGCATTACTTGCAGCCATCACCAATTACAGCCCTATGCTTTCAAAATTTTCAATCAGCTACACGATTTTCCCGGAGCACAATAAACGCATCGAAAACCACCATACGGATGACCCGGTGGCTGCTGAGACGTTTCTGATGCAACTCCTCCTTACCGGATCGCGAATTCAAGAGATTCGCCATGACGGCGTACCGCTTGAACCTCACCAGTCCGACCGCATGATCAAGATCGCTGCTGAGCGCATCGCCTCACGATTGATCCGGGCCTCGCTCGATATGGATTACGTCGAGGTGCGCCACCGCTTTGGATTCGCCTGCTGATTCTGAAAATCCCCGACACCTTTTTTACCATGGTTAAAATCCTTTCAAAACCACCTAAGCGCCTTGGCAATCCAGAGAGTCTTTTTTCAGGAGTTGTTCGCATCCCCATCGACTCGATCGAACTTGAAGCGGAGTGGATCATGCCACCTGGAGCAAAGGGCATTTCCATTTTCGCGCACGGCAGCGGAAGCAGCCGGCACAGCCGCAGAAATCAGTTTGTCGCAGCAATCCTACGCGAAGCTGGGATCGGCACTGTTCTCATGGATTTATTGAGTCGCGAGGAGGAGCGCAGGGACTCACTGGATGGCAGCATGCGTTTTGATATTGAGTTTCTAACAGAACGACTGATTGCCGCGACTCGATGGATTCAATCCCATCCCGTGGCACAAGAGCACCGCATTGGATACTTCGGTGCCAGCACAGGGGGAGCTGCCGCTATCGCCGCAGCCTCAATTCTCGATGGGGCAGTGAGTGCCGTTGTCTCGCGAGGAGGACGCCCTGATTTGGCTTGGGAGCACTTACCCCTTGTCATGGCCCCGACCCTTCTCATCGTTGGGCAGCGCGACGCTGCCGTACTAAAGCTTAACGAGGAAGCTTATCAGTGCCTCCGATGCCCAAAAAAAATGGCCGTTATTCCTGGAGCCACCCACCTCTTCGAGGAACCCGGGGCTTTAGAGAAGGTGGCGAATCTGGCCGCCGGTTGGTTCCAGCACCACCTCTCTGTAATCAACCCAACCACAGAACTTACCCAACACACATCAATACCATGACAACACGATTCCAAGACAGGGCTGATGCCGGCCGCATGCTGGCTGCCAAACTCATGAAATACGCAAACCTTCACGATGCAGTTGTGCTCGCCCTTCCCCGCGGTGGCGTGCCAGTGGGTTACGAGGTCGCAAAGATCCTGCAAATCCCATTGGATGTCCTCATCGTTCGAAAACTCGGCGTTCCAGGCCACGACGAACTTGCCATGGGAGCGATCGCAAGCGGAGGCGCTCGGATACTAAATCGAAGTGTCATCGAAAGTCTTCGGATTCCGCCGGACTCCATCGAAATAGTGGAAAAGCGCGAGTCTCTAGAATTAATGCGTCGCGAGGCCGCCTACCGTGGGAATCGTCAACCGCTTTCTGTACACGACAAAGTTGTGATTCTTGTAGATGACGGAGTGGCTACAGGCTCGACTGTGCGGGTCGCAATATCCGCTCTGCGTCAGCAAAATGTCCGCAAGATCGTTGTCGCAACTCCAGTAGCCCCACCCACTGTGCGGTGGGAAATGGAGGTGCTGGTCGATGATTTTGTAACTGTCCTCATGCCTACCGACTTTTATGGGGTTGGCCAATGGTATGAGGACTTTAGCCAGATCGATGATGATACGGTTTACGAGATACTCCGCATGGGACAGAAACTCAACCCAGCAGAGGCATTATGAACGAAGCAGCTCAAATTGTTCTTCATGCGGCACACCAGTTGGAAGGCGGATTCGACGATCTTGATCCAGTGATCGAGCGTTGCCGGGGTGCGCGGGTTGTCCTCCTCGGAGAGTCCACACATGGAACGCATGAGTTTTATGAGACTCGAGCGGAGGTGACGCGGCGCCTGATCGCAGATTTGGGATTCCATGCTATTGCAGCGGAGTCCGATTGGCCTGATTCCTGGCGCGTAAACCGTTATGTCAAAGGTGACGGCGACGACACAACTGCTGAGGAGTCGCTAGAGGGGTTCCGCCGATTTCCACAGTGGATGTGGCGAAATAGCGACATGCTCGACTTTGTCGGATGGCTCCGCGACTTCAACGACGACAAGGGAAATGCAGAGTCTAAGATCGGGTTCCACGGCCTTGACCTCTATAGCCTCAACGACTCGATGCATGCTGTCCTCGACTACCTCCGGAGCATCGATCCTCCCGCAGCACGGGATTTTTCAAAGCGCTATGCTTGCTTCGATCATTTCGATGGCGATGTTATGCGCTATGGGTTGCTTACTGGAACAGGCATCTCGAAAGGTTGTGAAGCAGAGGCCATAGGAGCACTTGCCGAGCTCCGCAGACGCCGCGGGTCATACCTGTCACTTGATGGATATGCCGCAGAAGATGCATATTTTTCGGCCGAACAGAATGCACGTGTGGTTGCTCATGCCGAAAATTACTACCGCATCATGATGCGCGGGGATGTGTCCTCATGGAACCTACGCGACCGGCACATGATGGATACCCTTGTGGCACTCATGGCGCACCTTGATCGGATCCATGGGGAGGCGCGCATTATTGTCTGGGCCCACAATTCCCATATCGGGAACGCCGATGCGACCGAGATGGGGCGTCGGGGAGAATTCAATATCGGCCAATTCGCTCGCGAGCATTTCGGCACCAAGGCCGTCTCGATTGGATTCACAACATACTCGGGAACGGTAACAGCAGCCTCAGACTGGGACTCGCCAGCAGAGCATAAACGGGTACGTCCGGCTCTGGCGCATAGCTGTGAGCGGTTATTTCATGAAACCGAACTGCCCCGGTTCTGGCTGGATTTTTCTAGAAACACCGAGGCCGCACGATTGTTGGAGCATCCCCTTTTACAACGTGCGATTGGGGTGGTCTACCATCCGGAGACCGAACGCCAAAGCCACTATTTCATGAGCCGTGTTTCCTCCCAGTTCGATGCATTATTCCATTATGATGAAACACGTGCTGTCGAACCGTTGGAAAAATCCGCCATCTGGGAAAAAGGAGAAGTGGACGAAACCTATCCCAGCGGACTTTAGAGAAGTTCCGCGATCTGGATTGCATTCAATGCCGCGCCTTTCAGCAACTGGTCACCGCAAATCCAGAAGGCAAGTCCGTTGTCCATGCCACAATCCAACCTCACCCTGCCGACAAGGCAGTCGTCCTTGCCAGCCGCATCAAGAGGCATTGGATAACCTTCCTCCAGATATTGAAGGCCAGGAGCGGCCTTGAGAGCCATTTTGGCCGCCTCTAGATCAACCGGGATTTCGAATTCGGCACTAATAGCGACCGAGTGAGCGCGATAGACAGGCACCCTCACACAGGTGACGGAGGCCCTGAAGTTCGGCAGATGCAGAATCTTCCGCCCTTCGTTTTCCATTTTCATCTCCTCCTTGGTGTAGCCGGTGTCGAGGAATCCATCGACCTGCGGAATCACATTGAAGGCGATCTGGTGCGGAAAGATTTCTTTTTCAATGGGCTTGCCTGCGGCCAGCGCCTCGGTCTGTGATTGCAACTCATTGATTGCCCGCGCTCCCGCGCCAGAGACAGCTTGATAGGTTGATGCAAAGATTCGCTTCAATCCGAACTTGCGATGGAGCGGATTGAGCGCCATGAGGCTGATAGCTGTCGTGCAGTTTGGGTTCGCGATGATCCCGCGATGGGATTTGATGTCCTCCGGGTTGATCTCTGGGACCACCAGAGGAACCTCAGGCGCCAGGCGAAATGCGGAGGAGTTGTCCACGACAACCGCCCCGCAGGCCACTGCAGCCTGAGCATAATCGCTGGATATTCCCCCGCCGGCACTGAAAAGCGCGATGTCGACCCCCGAGAATGAATCTAGGCTCAGCGGTTCGATTGTGTGGGCCTTGCCTCGAAACTCCAATACGTTTCCCGCCGATCGCGGCGAGGCAAGGAGGTGGAGGCTTGAGACCGGAAAGTTTCGGCGCTCCATAACACGAAGCATCTCGACGCCAACGGCGCCTGACGCACCGACGATTGCGACTCTGTAAGATTTGGGCATAATAAGAATATATATGGCCGCCGGACCCGCGAACCCGCAACCTGCAGAGAGGTGGGATATCCACGTAGACATCGCGCGGCAGATCGTTGATCTTCTTCTGAATGGGCATCCGGTCAAGTCCTGGCCTGCATCGACCTCGCGATTTGGAACCGGCTTTATGGAGGGCAGCAACAAAACGCCCATTGGCAAGTTCCGCATTGCCGAGAAAATTGGTGAGGGAGCACCCTTGTGGATGGAATTCAAGGCCCGGATTCCCACCGGGATAATCGCACAACCTGGCGGCGATCATGATGCTATCCTGACTCGAATTCTTTGGCTGGAAGGGCTTGAACCCCAAAACTCAAATACCAAGGACCGATACATCTACTTCCATGGAACAAATCAAGAAGACTTGATTGGGATCCCGGCAAGCCATGGATGTGTGCGGATGCGGAATGCAGACATCGTGGACCTCTTCAACTTAGTCTCCTGTGGCACTCGGGTCATCATCGCCTGAGCCCTATCCCCTCTGGACCCACAAACCCTTTCACGGAGAGCCCTTCTGCTCCTGCAGTAATTTCCACAGCTCCACTCCGATCCTGCCTGAAAACTTCGACCCCCGTTTCTTCCACCATTTTCTCCCAGCGCTCATCGATATTCTCAGTGAGCGGGAACCCCGCAGCGGTGACCACCAGCACACGTGGGGAGACTATTTTAAAAAATGTAGCCTCGGGCAATTCACCGGACAGGTGCCGGCCGAGAACCAGCACATCGGCGCGCAGATCTTCAGGATTTAAAGACGCCATCCTCGCCCACACAGCGGGACCAGCATCGGACATAAAAAGGATGCGGGCGTTTTCGGCATCAAGTCGCACAACAAGCCCCTTGTCGTCGGAGATACCTGCCGCCAGGAGTTTGGTAGGATGCAACACGGCAAGCGAGGCGCTTGAAGCAATGCTGACATTATCGCCCGCATGACAAATGAATTTTGAAATCCCTCTTGATTCAAGGCTCCGGTGCAGCGCCCTACGCGTTGGGGAGCCATCAGCGATTATGGAATCGACAACCTTGGGCGGATTCTCTCCTTCGATCAGCATTGCCACGCCGCCAAGATGGGCGACATCACCATGTGACAGCACAATCCCGTCTGGAACCCCTCTGCCAACTGATCGCATCCATGGAATCAATGTCGACTTGGCATTCCAAGACGATCCGGCATCCAGAAACCACAATGCTCCACCTGATTCGATCGCTGCGCACCCACCTCGGCCAAAATCAAATACCGTGATACGCAGTGAAGTGGAGGGTTTCGCCAATGACACAGTGGATATGGGAAGGTCTGCGGAGAATTGAACAACCCCCAAGATGGCCTGCGTAAAGACCAAGTTTGAATTATTGAAAACCGATGCAATCCAAGGAGAAAAAAGCCCACCGCCCAGCGCCAGCAACGCTGTTGCCATGACTATAAATGCCAGAGGTACTGCAAGTGGATTTGCCAACAGGGCCGCAACCGAAATCATTTTAAAATACAGGGCCGTCAATGGAAGCGATCCGAGCCAGGCCGCGAAGGAAACAGCCACCAGAGCAGCTAATCGAGAGGCGAGGGCATGCCTAAACCTATCCCCAACTCTCCACAGTTCCACCGGCAAGAAAGCATCAGGCTCCCAACAATTGCGTAGGAAGGATTGCATTGGACCTGCGACAAGCAGAATCGCCAGCACGACCATGAAGGAAAATTGAAAGCCTGGGTTGAATAATTCATTTGTGGATAAGATTAAAATTCCCGCTCCAGCCGCGCAGAGTGAATTCAAGGCGCCCGACTGCCGCGAAGAAAGCATGCCTGCAAGGAAGATGCTGGCCATGGTGGCGGCCCGAATGCTCGCTGGCTTCCACCCGGTCACCAATGCGTAGAAGAACAAGCACGGAATGATAAGTGCCACCGCTTCACGCCTTCCAAGGCTGATCGTCTTTGCAAGCTGCCACAGGATTACCGCAATCATTCCCACATGCAGTCCGGATACAGAAAATAAATGGTAGGTCCCGGAGTCCCGGAATTGCTTTCCCATCGACTCCGGAATTTCCGTGGTGTCACCCAGGACAATTCCAGCAAGGACGGCACATGACAGGGATTGGTCAGCAATGCCGCGCGACAGCGTTTTATCCATCCACTCCCTGCAAGATTCGGCAACCCTTTGCAGCGCATAAGGGGAACCGCCTTTTAAAATTATCAAATCTCCTGCGTGGGTAACATTGATTTTGTTGTGAATGCTGCGCCGAGCTAGAAACCCCTGCAAATCGAATTCGCCCGGATTGCGTGCTGCGGGCACGGGCACGATAGATCCTCGAACCTCGATGAGATCGCCTGGAGCGGGCGGGCTCCCGCTAAAATCCACCATCATTGCAAATGGGATACACCAACTCGCTCTGTTGCTCTTCACTTCCCGCACCTGCACTTCAAAGCGAGATTTTCCACTTATCTCGACTTGTGGCACTCCCACCACTTGCCCCTCCATCCATGCATTTCGTCCATCCGGCCCTATAAACTCTGCAAATCTCATCGCTGGAGAATCCCGCGTTTGCATGGCATAAGCGGCAGCGAAGGCCAGTGCGATAGCCGCAAAGAGGACTCCCGCCCGCCGCGAAATCACCCATCCCCCTAGGGCTATAATGGAGGCGCTTAGGAATATCTCCACCGCAAACGGCAGATGGTGCGACACCAAAATACCCATCACTGCGGAAAGAAAAATCCCTAGAAACGGAATCCTGCGGCGAAACACGGAAGTCGTCACGCCAGTTCCCCGAGACCGCGCCTAATTGAACGAGAACGGGCTGTAGAGAGACTCCTCGTAGCCGGAGTTGTAGAATCCGTTAACCGCCGGCTCTTTATAGGCAAATGGTTGCTCATCCTGATAATGTGGGGAATTTGCGCTAGATCCGGCTGGGGCAGATGATGAAACATCTCGAATTGAGGATTCCGTCGATTGGCTGTCATGGCTTTGGGATCCTTCAAGCGCTGATTGAAGGGGGGATTTAACGCGTGAAGCGCTTGAGCAGGCACCCACAAACAGAACAACGAAAAGAGGAGCTAGTATAGAAGAGGGAAACAAATGACGCATAAAAGCCCAAGTAACAGGGGATGAAATCTATAGTCGGGAGCGTTCAGTGTTGCAAATGGTGATTTTAGCAATTTTTGGCTACAAACCTGCCTATTTCGGCTGAAGCTGCCGCAGTGAAAGGAACCTCCGGCCATGGCGGCTCATTGGGATCGCGAAGACGGATTCCCCCACCCTGCCAAATCCATGCGCCCGCGCCATAAGGTCCAACCAATCTTGGATCGCTCCACGTATGAATCGATAGAAGCGGCCGTGCGAGCGCCGAAGCCAGATGCATCGGCCCACTGTCTACGCTCGCCACAAAGCTGGATCTTCTCAAAATCCATATGAGCTGCAAAAGAGTTGTTTTTCCGGTAAGATCCAAAACTCCTTGAGGAAGAGAAAATCCCGCACCCTCTCCGACCACAACCAGTGGCTTGTTAGATATCGAACGGAATGCATTGAAGAAGGCATAAACCGCTGCCTCGTCCATCGATTTGCCGGCCCCTCGAGCAAAAGGATGCAGCACCACAGCCTCCTCCGGCATTACGCATCCCGAAGGAGGCTCGCCTTCAGGAAGAACCCAGCTCGGCTCACTTGGAAAAGGTATCCCCAAGGCGGGCAAACTGCGCAGATACCTCTGGACTGCATGTTCGTTATTCACAACTGGAACCAAGTGATCGAAGAAAAAAGATGCCCCCTCACGTGCATCAGATAGTCCAACAACCCGCTTTGCCCGGCTAAATCGAGCCATGAGAGCGCTCCGGAGCAAGCCCTGTAAATCCACACAAACTTCAGGACAAAGACAATCCAAGTCCCGATACCAGACGACCGCCTTAGCCAAGCCAGCCACTCCCTTGAATGACCCTCTCGGAAAGTGGCATAGGGACGAAACAGCTGGATTCCCTTCAAGGAGGGGTGCCCAACGGGGATCGACTATCCAAGTCACCTTAGTCTGCGGCCAAGCGGCATAAATAGCGGAGGCTACCGGCAAAGCGTGAATCACATCGCCCATCGACCCAGGCTTGATCAGCAGCAAGGAGCGCGGCGGCACGGAAAACAGGGGGGGCCCCGTCACAACTTACTTTCCCTTCGCCAAGCGTTCCGAGAGTTTTCTGGGCAATCC
>CALAPX010000156.1 GCA_937888355.1 uncultured Spartobacteria bacterium | reverse complement strand
TGATGGCCACGGTGCTGGTGGACGCCTGCTCTCTGCGTTGTTGCTCGGGCCGGTGGGCAGAGATCCAACGAGAGCATTTTATCGGCGGCCAGAGACTGCTAGAGGCTCCAAAATTGAAATCACTTTCCGCGGTAGGCGGGGTTTAACTTGGTCGGAACTGGGCAACCGAGATCCTCGCGCCACTGTTTGAGCATGGCATGGAGTTCGCTGGTCTTGTCGGGTTTTTCAGCGGCGAGGTTGTGGCGTTCCGAGACATCCGTAGATAGGTCGTACAGCTCGAGGCGGCCGTCCTCGAAATATTCATGGAGCTTCCACTTCCCGAAGCGCATGGCTGAACCTGGGCGGGTTCTGAAGTGGGTGTCGTGCGCATTGTCGTTGTCCTTGGAGTACGACTGCAGGTAGATCGGGAAGTGCCAAAAGAGGGCGCGATGATCGATGGCCCCGCTCCCGCTCAGGAGTGGCATGAGGCTGACTCCATCGAGAGTTTTTCCATCCGGCACCTTGGCTCCGGCGGCCTCCAGAAAGGTGGGATAGAAATCAATTCCGATCACTGGCACATCGCATGTGCTGCCGGCGGCGACCTTGCCCGGCCAGCGGACAAGCATCGGTTCGCGGATGCCGCCTTCGAAATACGATCCCTTGCCGGAGCGGTAGGGGTCTTGCCTTGAGATGCCCCGTACGCCGCCATTGTCGGAGCAAAAAAGGATGAGCGTATTTTCCTTCATGCCCAACTGGTCAAGTTCATCAACGATTTTCCCGATGCTCTCATCCATCTTTTCGACCATCGACGCGTAATCGGCATTGATCCCGGCAACCCCCTTGTATTTTTCGACAAGGCCTGGCACCGGCTGGATTCCAGTATGCACGGAGTAATACGCCATGTGCATGAAGAACGGGTGGTCGGTATTGGCGCGAAGAAATTTGATCGCTTGGTCCGCGAAGATGTCGCAGCGGTGGGTATTCTTCGGGCAGGTATCATTGAATGCAGCCATGGGGCCCTTTGGAAATGGCGAGAAATACCCGCCAATAGGGCTTCCAGAGGCATACCCACCGATGTTGATGTCGAATCCTTGAGTCGTGGGATCGTCGCCCAGGTGCCACTTGCCGAGGTGAATGGTGCGGTAGCCAGCCGCTTTCAGCGCCTCGGCCATGGTCAGATTTTCTTCCGCCAAGTGCCGGGTGTTCTTGATCGGGATCAATTTCCGCTCGCGTGAAGGGCCACGCGCTGAGTCATCCACGGTGTACACGCCGTGCCGTGCCGCGTATTGCCCGCTGATGACACAAGCACGGCTGGGAGCGCAATTGGCAGCAGGCGCGTAGGCTTCGGTAAAGACCATCCCCTCGGCGGCGAGCTTGTCCAAGTGCGGCGTCTTGTATTCCTTGCGCCCCATGAAGCCGACATCCATCACCCCAAGATCATCGGCATTGATGTAAATGATGTTCGGTTTGCCTGTGGCCGCCGCCGGCGCATGCAGAGCCACGCCGAAAAAGATGATGAAGGCGATGAGGGCGCGAAGCAGTTGGTTGTTGTTCATGGGCGGAATCAGTTTTGCCGTTGGCTGGAGGTAAAATGCATGGTGCGTTCGGGCAATTTATTGCCGGCTCGGAAGACCTCGATTTTTTGTGGATGGAAGACAAGGCGGTAATGCCGATCGTCGGCATTTTGCATCCCCATCAAATTCAGGTGGTGGCGTTGGGTGGGTTTGCCTTCGTTAGCCAAGGCATAGCCCCCCGCATGGTTATGGCCATTGAGCCAGAGCACCACATTTGGAAAGCGGTCGAGCACATCGCGCGTCTCTTGGAAGTTGAGCAACGTGTGACCGCCGACGGGATCGTGGATCGGAAAATGGCAACACACGACCACCTTTTCGCCTTTTGAAGTGGCATCGGCCAGCGTGTCCGCAAGCCAGGCAAGTTGTGTGTCCGAGATCGCTCCGTTCCAAGGCGTACGCGCCGGCGTGGTGATGGAATCGAAGTAAGCTTTTGCCTCTCCATACGCCGGGCTGCCTGCCGGGTAGGAGTACATGTATCGGTCGGTGCCATCGAGCATGATGAAGCGAAATCCTTTGTGCGAAAAATCGTAATACGCCTTGTCCTTGAATCCGAACTTGGCAAGCACTCGGGCAGGTTTTTCTCCGTCGCTGGCACGATCCGGAACATACACATCGTGATTCCCAAGGACATGGTGCCGGGGGGCGCGAATCTTCTGCCAGATCGCATCCACCGTCTCGAAGTGCGTCCAATCAACCGGCTCCACCGGTTTTGTTTCCTTCGGAAAAACCGAGTAATCAATATCGTCCCAATCGATAAAATCCCCCAGATTCACCACGAAATCGAGGCCCTGGGCATTGAAGAAATCAACCGCTTCCTGCAGTCGCCGCGGCGATTCCCTCGGAGTACGGTCTCCTCGCGGAGGGGAGTCGGCATATTGCACGTCTGCAACAGCTCCAATGGAAAAGACCGGCTCACTTTCAGGCTGCTGACCGCCAACAGACACCACCGGCCCAAGCATCATCGTTGCTGAAATGCACGCCATTTGCGTTGTAAGGAGGGTGAATTTCATGGGCTGAAAAAGCCAGAAACCGCCCGCAGCCGCAAGGAAATATCTTGCGATAAATGCAAACTACAAAATATTAACTATTCATGTAGAGTAATTTGATGCTTTTCTTTCTCTACTAAAGAATCAGACTGCAACTCAAACGGCAAGGGGATTGCCGATTTTTTACGAAATTGAAGTGGCGTAATTCCGTAGGCGGTGGCGAATCTTTTTGTGAAGTGGCTTTGATCAAAAAAACCGTGATCGATCGCGATCTGACTGATCGGATTTGTGGTATTGAGGAGATCATTTCTGGCCCACCGCAATCGGGTCTGCAAATGATACGCAGCAGGACTCATGTGGAAGAGCTTCTTGAATTCTCGCTCAAACTTGCTCTTTGACATCCCTTGAATCTTTGCTAATGACTCGGCATCATAGCGTTTTGATGTTTGATCCTCAAGTCTTTCGATCACTTTTGAAAACATCTTGATTTGGTGGGGGCGGTTCGAGACTTCGGAGAGGTTTCTTGAGATGCCAACCAACCCCAGCACTTGCTCCTCTTTGGATTTTAAAGGAAACTTGGAAGTCACAATACGGGCATCGTTTGAATTTCCTTGAGGCATTGGCTCGATCTGTTGCTCCAATGGCATCCCAGAATCCATAACCTTTCTATCGTCATGCATATATGCCCTGGCTAATTTCGCTGAAACAAAATCCAAATCTGTTTTTCCCACTAAAGCAGAGAGGGACGAGACCCCCATCAGTCGACAGAACCCCTGGTTGGCCGTCACAAATCGTCCATCTAAATCTTTAACAAAAAATGCGACGTCCGGAACGTAATAAAATGCCTCCCTGATCGGCTCACTAAGAAATTGCAGCTCATTTTTCATATTTTGTAAAAAATTTAAATACAAAAAAAATCCGCAGAAATACAAGATAATTTTACTGAACAATGTACGTTTTTTGATGTCCAACCCTTGTTGTCGAAACAAGTCGTGACGACTTAATCCATCTCAGAAATTCATCATGAATGATTCTACTCCCTCTTCCGCTCCATCATTCGACTTGGGCGCCACTTTCGGCGTGCTGGTCTTGCGCCTCTGGTTAGGAGTTCGCGCCATCCTCACCGGCCTCGAAAAATATGCCGGCACATCCACCTCGACATCACCAGTCACAATCGATGGCGCAGTGAACTCTTATGGATTGACGGATGCAACTTCCACAAAAGTCTACGCAATAGCGAATTACCATGGCGTCCCAAAGCCCCTGTATGACAAGTTTCTCGCTGAACCCCTTCTGCCTGCAGAAGCATTAAAAATCTATGATCAGATTCTTGGCCCAGCCCTTATTGCCCTCGGGGTCACCCTTTTGCTGGGGTTTGCAACCAGGTTCACTCTCTTTGCCATGGGGCTCCTTTACACAAGCCTCACGGTTGGCCTCATCCTGATCAACGAAAATTCTGGCGTGGCTTGGTTGGCGATCCACATCGCCCTTATCGCCCTCATGCTTTTCCAAGCAAAACACAACAAACTCGAACTTACCGGAAGATGGAAACTTTAATTCCCTCCCAGACGCTTGGATTGACACGGCGTGATTTCCTCCGCAAGGGATCGCTTGCGGGTGCTGGGCTTGTGCTCGGAGCACCTTCTATCCTCAAGGCTGTCAGCGGTCCTGAAGCCCCCTCGAATATGATCAATGTGGGCTTCATCGGCTGTGGCAAGCAGCATGAAGTCCTCTTCAATGCGATGGTCAATATCCCAGGGATCCGGTATGTCGCCGCTTGCGATATCATGAAGGACCGCGTGGGTGGAGCCTATGGCCGCATTCGCGCCCGCTTCGGTTACAGCCCGAATCGCTACCTTGACGCTGGCGATATGCTGGCCAAGGAAAAGGATCTCGATGCGGTGATCGTGTCCACCCCCGACTTCTGGCACTCTCCACACACCGTCATGGCCTTGCAGGCTGGCAAGAATGTCTACTGCGAAAAAATGATGGCGAATAATATTGAGGGAGCACGCGCCATGGTGAAAGCGATGAAGGACTCGGGGAAACTCTGCCAGATCGGTCACCAACGCCGCAGCAACCCGCGCTACATCTACACGCTCAAGGAACTCATCCAGCGCCACAAAATCTGCGGTCGCATTGTGAACGCAAATGCCCATTGGAACCGAGCTGTGAGTTCCTCGCGCGACATCACCGCCCCGGCCCGCATCCTGCCGGACAAAGCCATGCTGGCGAAATATGGTTTCGGCCGTGAGGGCGAGGACATGCCTGTTGAAGAACTCCACCGCCGCTTTCTGAACTGGCGCCTCTACAAGGATCTCTCCGGCGGCCCGATTTCCGACCTCGGCGCCCACCAGATCGATATCTTCAACTGGTACTTCGGGGCCAGGCCGAAGTCGGTCGTTGCCTCGGGCGGGTGCGACTACTTCAAGGACCGCGAGCATTTCGACAATGTCATGTGCATTTTCGATTACGACACGCCGGAAGGCGGCGCCCGTGCCTTCTATCAGGTTCTTACCACCACCAGCGCTGGCGGTGGATATGCTGAATCGTTCATGGGCACGGAGGGCACCATCGAAATCTCCGAACGCTCGGCCTACACCAAGATTTATCGCGAACCGGGCTCTGCTCCAAGCTGGGATCCCCTTGTTCAACAAGGCTGGCTCAAAAAAGCGGCAGCCGCCGGGCCAGCTGATTCTTCGGATGCCATTGCCTCCTACGCCTCAGCCGCACCGGAAGGCTTCGACCTTCCAGGCGACTTGAACGAACCTCCTCACCAACCCCACTTGGCAAACTTTTTTGCGGCCATCCGCGGAGAAGCCAAACTTAATTGCGATGCCGAGGAGGCGCTCGAATCAGAGGCCCCCATCTACTGGGTCAATCCAGCGGCGGAACGCAACGAAACAATCCACTTCACCGAAGAACACCTCCACACATGAAAAAAACAACACTCCTCACCCTGCTAGCCACCGCCATCGTTCCGCTCGCGCAAGCTGCGGACACGATCCCGCTCACCACATCGATCCCGCCTGAAAAAATCGAGGGAACCCCGCTCGAGGTTAAACTCCCGAATGTCAAACCCGCCGCCTCCAAGGCCCCGGAAATCCAGGTTCCTGAAGGAACTGTACTTCTTTCAACCGGTAAGCCGGCCACTAGCAGTGATGACTTCCCGATTATCGGCGACATCCCATACATCACCGATGGCGAGAAAGATGCCGGAGAAGGGTACTTTGTCGAACTCGCCAACGGACTTCAGTGGGTACAAATCGACCTCGAGCAGGAGGCAGCCATCCAAGCGGTGTGGGTCTGGCACTACCACTCCCAACGCCGCGCCTACCATGATGTTGTTATCCAAATCTCGAATGATCCGGAATTTGGTTCCGGCGTGACCACGGTTTTCAACAATGATTTCGATAATTCTTCAGCCCTTGGGGCCGGCTCAGACGCTCCCTACATCGAGACGCAGTATGGACTTCTCGTTCCAGTTGCAGGCGTGAAGGGGCGCTATGTCCGCCTTTATAGCCAAGGCAACACCTCGAACGACATGAACCACTACATCGAAGTGGAAGTGTTCGGAACACCCGCGCAGTAAGCGATCCCGAAATGCCTCCCCTCGCCCGCCGTATCACCGCGTGGGCTTCCGTAGCTTTTCTTTCAGCCATCGGAAGCGCCATTGCGTCAGAGTACTCGGTATTCAACCAACATCCTGATGCCACACGCACGGCGGATGGCGCTTGGGGAGTTCATGACATGTCCCGCCCGTGGCCTCAATCGGCCGCGCCAAAGCCATGGGCGGAACTCGCGCAGGACGCTAAAACCCCTGCCGGAGCCAAGATTCTGTTCGATGGATCATCGCTCGACGCCTGGCATGTTCCACAGCCCTGGGGCATGCACCAAGGCGTCCTGCAAGTCCGCCGGACCAATCCCTCGTTGGTCTCCAAGGAATCGTTCGGCACCTGCCACCTCCACTTGGAATGGCGAACACCACCGGAATCAGCTCACAAAACAGGTCAGGAAAAGGGGAACAGCGGCGTGTTTCTCATGTCCAACTATGAGATCCAAATCTTGGACACCTACGAAAACAAAACCTACCCCGATGGCATGGCTGCCGCCCTCTATGGGATGAAACCGCCGGATGTCAACGCGCTCCGCCCAACCGGC
>CALAPX010000155.1 GCA_937888355.1 uncultured Spartobacteria bacterium | reverse complement strand
CATCTCCGCCAATCCTGGCCCCGTTGCCGATTACAAAGCAGGAAAAATCTCAGCTCTCAATTTCCTCAAAGGACAGGTCATGAAACTCTCTAAAGGAAAAGCCAACCCCGCCCTCGCGGGGGAGATCCTCGAGAAAAAACTCGGCTGAACCATAAATCTAAATTTTTACTCCAAAAGGGGTTGTCATTGGAAGGATTCCTAATATCCTTCACGACTTGTGTTTTGTAGCCATTTCCATTTTGGCACGCTTATATTATTGATGAGAAAAGCTTTATATTTTACCGCCTGCGTTATTTTTCTTGGCCTTTCTGTTCCTGTTCATGCGAGCAAAAACAGATCTATGCATCTGCCAAATCGTGGCTTCACTTCTCCCGACATTACCTCGCAGCCATCCTCCGGATTATTTACGCTCTTTTTCAAGATTCCAAATCAGCCGGTTGGAGGAGTTAAGATTGATGAGCGAATGAGTGAAGCCATTCGCATCGCAGAAAAATCCGCCCGCTCCCGCTCGATCAAGCGTTGCTGGAGATATGTGAAACGCGCCCTACAGTTGGCGAATGTGATCGACTGCTACCCGACAACCAGGCTAGCCAAGCAGGCTGCTGTGGAACTTCCCGAGCGTTATGGATTCAAGCAGATCCCTGTTGAGAATCCTCTAGAAGCTCCTGTCGGCTCAGTATTGGTTTATGGAGGGCAAGGAGCCGGTCACGTTGAGATTCGAACTCCGAAGGGATTTGTCAGCGATTTTTCTTCTTCAGAGCCCTCCCCTCGTCCGTTGATCGGTGTCTTTGTAAAGCCTTCTGACAATACCGGACTATAAAGGCATTCGAGATCTGCGTTGACAAAATGCCATGAAAAAGGGAGGTATTTGCTCATACGCAGTCTCTCGACTGCGGTAATTATGGTGGTCGTAGCTCAATGGCAGAGCTCCAGGTTGTGGTCCTGGATGTTGCGGGTTCGAGTCCCGTCGATCACCCCACTCCCCTCTTCAACCAGGAATCACTTGGCGCCCGATTGTTCCCCGGAGTGAAATCTTATACTCAGGCCTCTCGATGCGGTGAAGTTCAGCGATTGCCGCTTCCAACCTTTCGGGGATCCCAAGTTCCGCAGACTGCATTGCGTTGGACGGACAACATTGGAAAGCATCTAACGTGTTCACATGCCTGAGCCAAAGCAAGCGGTCTGAAGCCACCTGGGCCTCGATGCGCTCCTGATACCATCTGCTTGAGAGGACGCTCTCACGGGTAAATAGATCCCTGAACTCCGGTGTCCCGAGCGATTTTCCATTCCAATGCCCGTCACGCATGATGTGTAGAAGCGCCTGAAGTGGGGGGCAGGCCATCTCAATGCCTCCGTCACGGAAATAAGCGTCAGCGACGCTCATTTGAGTGGAAACTATATTGTTCATCCCCTCCGCGAATTCCTCCATGTTTTGCCGTTCAGGCATCAGCATTTCAGGAGTGAATACGCGATGCGGGTAATTGAAGACACGGCCAAAGTACATGCGCACAAACATCTCGTTGATTCTCCAACCGAGGCGGCTTGACTCTACCAAGCGTCCATTGTGAGTGAAATCTGGCACACGCTCCAAGCACTCATGCGCGATAAGATAGTCAGCTGTCCGCTCTTCAGGTGACATGCGGGACCACACCTCCGGCACAAGAAGACTAATATCGTGATCCATTCGAGCACGCGGCCCAACATGACCTGCCGCGGTAACAAAAACACCAATCCCGCATAGGGCATAGCCAACAAATGCGGCATTCAAATCATAAATTGGTGGAAGTGCATTGAACGGCCCCTTTGTCAGCGCTCCTTCACTTCCGGCTCCAGTGGTGGATGGTGACTTGCCGGTAAGTGAGCAGATGTATTCCATGAACAATTCAGGCAATTCCAGATGGTGGATGGGATTGAATACCGCCAAGGAACGAATGCCTTTTTCAGCGGGGTTATTGCGCCGACCGGGCAGAATAGCGCTGACTGGAATGTGAAGCGGCTGAGATGTTGGAATGCGCCTCAGAAGTCGCTGGGTGATTTCAGAAAGATACGCATCACGCGGGCGGATCAAATCCTGACGGGTCTGGAGGTATCGAGGATTTTTAGATGGCTTGCCATCAACGATCCTAGGTGAAGCTGTGCAGACAAAATATTTTGGCCCATTCTCAGACTCCGATGCCTTAAGGATCGTGCGTCGCATAGGCTCTGTAAATTTCGAAAAAGTTACGACATCCTCAGCAAGGTCTAAAAGGTCTTTGCGGACCAAAGGCTGATAGTTGGAGAAAAAGTTACCCGTCTTCGAGAAATCGCTCTCGGTTTGCTTATCATAGCCGGGGTGGATCGCATCATCCGGTCGTTGGAAGAGGCGATATTCACAGTTTTGCGCAAATTTTACAGACACATCACCAGCAGAAATGCTCTCAAGAACTCCTGCGGGCACCACAACCGAAGCGGTAATGTCGTCTTCCATCTGAAGCTTTACTGCGGGATGAAAATCCTGCCTGAGACTAAAGACGCGCCATGAACCATCCGGCTCATAGCCCACGCGAAGGAAATTCGCCATGACATGCTTGTCATGAAATTTCAATTCATGGCCGGCAAAGCCATTGATTACATCAACTCCAAACCCAGCACGCCAATCTCTATCGAGTCGTGGGTCGTAAAATCGCTTTACCACAAAGACAAGTTCCTTCACATGCTGTGGAATCGACGCGATCCATTTATTGTAAGCGTCTGAGTAATCCACAGGTGAAGGAGTGATCAGCTTGATCACCGATCCAAGAGAACGATCGGCATCGAGAATCGCACGCCGGTCAGATCCGCACTTTGAGGTATCTCGAAACCTGTCGGAGTAATCTTTAGCAATCAATTCCCCGACCCTGTCAAAATCCTGCTGAAAATCGGAAATGAACACTGGTCCGCGAATGATCGCGTCGGTTATGGATTTTGAGATCTCTGATTTCCCACCACCAGAGACCGTACATGGCTTGTGGCAAAAGGTGGCATCCGCTCGCGTGCCGACAAGATGCCAGTTACTTCCATCGCCCAAACACTCCAGTGTGATACGATAGCCTGAGGGCCGTACATAGACATGGTCGGGACGCAGTTTGATTGAGTTGCGTAAACCCTCCGGAGAATTCCAAGAAAGGGTAAGCCGGGCAAGGTTCGCAACGACATTTTCCGGGACGTAGATGATTTGCTGATGGGTCTTATCAACGGCATACCCGCCCGGACGCAAATCCATGACATCCGAAAAAAGACGCAATGCCTCATGCATCGAGTGGCCTCGGCTTTTGACATGCGTTTCACAATTGAACTCCTCCCCAAGATCATAACTGGGAAATACCAACGCCCCTCCGGCATGCTCCTCCTCAGCAAAACCAAGAAGGTTTGCCGAAAACGAGATCTGGGATTTTACCTCCTTTTTGCAATATCCGAAATAGTTGTCCGCGATAAGAGTAACAATGGTTCCCGACACACTTCGCGCGGTGAGTTTGAATGCTATTCCATCGTTGTAACACTCACCCTCATCCTTCCAACACATCCCATCGCGCCGTTGACGTTCCGTCGCATGATCCCAATACGGAAGCCCTGCTGAAGCCTTGCTGATAGATGTAAGGTGGGGGGCGAGAATCACACAACCCGTATGACCACTCCAATTCCGGAAATCCAAAGCTGCGTCATTTTGCGGAAGGCAGGGATCACCGGCATTTCCAAAAATGCTCTCCACGAAATCAAGGTTTGCCACAAGATTTCCCGGGGCAAAGAAACGAACCTCCATGCGCTTCTCGCATGAGAATCCAGGAACCTCAGGACACACAAGTGGGCGTAATAGGAGAGAAGCAAAACACTCTGTCTGCTTCTCTTGATCCGAAGTGAATGGCAGGCGCAGCATTTCAGACGGGGGCTTGAATGCCTCCCCTAGCAGGTGAGCAAAGACGCTCCTTGGCACAGCCTTCTTGTCATCCGGAATAGGCAACCCTCCCTGAGCGATATGGAAAACGCCTTGCGTGGTGCGGCGGTCCTTTGCTGGATTGTGCAATACCCCCTGGCTGACCCGGTAACTACTAACGATTTCCGATACAAACTCGTCTGAGCAGCTAGGGAGTGAAAATGCGCGAGCCAGTCCATAACGATCCAATCCCAGAGTTCGCGAAGGTAATTGGGGGATTTTTTTTAATTCACGCAAAAACTCATCAAGAAAGTTCTGGATCCGCCTATCTGCTGGACAGTATCGATCACTTAGAAGACGAGGTGATTCATGATATTCGTCAAAATTTGACTCACTGAGCCGAGAAAATCCGTTTTTCTCGGAGGGTTGACGGTTAGGACGAGCGATCGACGCCAATTTTAAGTTTAGAATAGTTTCTAGATTTTCTTCCGAAATCGAACCCTCCGAGAATAAGCCAATCCTTGATGCAATAGCGTCCATAGTTGGTTCCTGTTGAAAAAAGACATTGAAACCATTGGCGTGCCCCCCTCGCCGGTCAAGTAGCGGATATTCCTTACAAATGCGAGACTACCCAAGAAACTGCCGCCAAAAGAAAACTGTCGAGAGTGCGATCCCGATCACTACCACCACAGTGCGGACCCATTTAGCAGAAACCCTTGTGCTGATCGATGCTCCTGCAAAGTAACCGATCGTCGCTCCTGCTGTCATAACAACAGCTTGAGGCCAGACTACTAGGCCAGACCAAACAAAATAAGCTGCAGCAATAACATTTATTAGGGCCCCCAATGTTGTTTTGACGGCATTCATTTCGTGGATGTTTTTGAGGCCGAGCAACCCGAGCGCAGCGAGCATGAGAATGCCGATACCCGCACCAAAGTAGCCCCCGTAAATGGCGACACCAAATTGTACAATCACAGCAGCCATCCGATGGGCGGGATGGGTCGGTGCAGTGCCATCGAATCCAGCGACTCTGCTTACTGCGTTGCTCGCAAGAAACAACACGGTTGCGAATAAGAGCAAAAATGGAACAAGGTCGGAAAAGAATTTATCGCTTGAAATGGTTAGCAACCATGCCCCAAGAAAGCCTCCGGCTAGACTCACCGGCGCAAAAAGCTTCAGCATGGGACGCGTGGAAGGGAGTTGTGCCCGGAAGCCGTAAAGACTCCCGGCAATACCAATAAGTAAGGCAAACGTGCTGGTGGCATTTGCCTGAATCGCTGGCATGCCAAAAAAAATCAGCAACGGAAAGGTGATGATCGTACCACCGCCGGCAACAGCGTTCATTGCACCCGCGAGACAAGCTCCCAAGGCAAGAACCAGAAATTCAGCGTGTGACGTCTCCACAAGTCTTCAGAGAAGACCAAGCACCAAGCTCACGATCCGTAGCTTTTTGTGAAGCGTTTGCGGCTACCGGAATCCGCTTCAGGCTCTGTGGAAACCTCGGGAACTTGAAGTGATGGCTCAGGGGTAATGGAGGGTTCCGTAGATTGCTGGGCTTCCGGTGGGGCACCAGATGAGGCTTTCACAAAAGCCAAGCGGAGGTCGGATAACACTCCACCGAGCACTTGAGATTCCTCATTGCTGAGGTTTCCACGGGTTTTTTCCTGCAGCATTTCGAGCTGATCGATGAAAAGACGAGCGTATTCGAGATTCACCTGAGGCTGGGATCCATCGGGACCTGGCAACTGACCAAGAAACATAGCTGCTTGCTGGGCTTGCATCATCACCAGTTCGATAAAGCGCTGAGCCATCTCGCCTGGTTGAGTGGAGTGTTGGACTTCGGACATGGATTTTAAATGGGTTGTGCAGGGGTTGGTTTTGCGTGAGGAAGAACGGTTGCCTCCACGCGGGAATCTGCTTTGAAATACTCTGTAGCGGCACGGCGGATGTCGTCGAGCGTGATTTTCTCGATCTGCTCCCGGCGGCGCAAGGTTTCATCGTAACCGAGGCCCATGAGTTCATCGACAGCACAAGCGGCCGCGAGTGCGCTGTTACTCTGGTTGCGAATCGCTTCTGCCCCCAAGACTTTTGCCCGGGCGCGTTTCAACTCCTCCTCCGTAAGACCTTTGGCGGCAAGTTCAGCAATCTCATGGCGCATTTCTGCCGTGACCTGCTCAATCTTAGCCGGATCGGTTCCGAGATAGAACACGAATGCGCCGGGTGCGAGTCCAGTGAACTGATTCGCCCCGACAAAGTAGGCAAGCCCCATTTGCTCGCGAATGCGATTGAAAAACCTAGACCCAAGATCACTCGAGGCAGAACCGATCAATTCAAGCGCTATGCGGTTTGGATCATTCACAGATGCTCCCTGGTAGCCTATCATGAGAACGGCCTGCTGTTTGTCCATATTGGCCAGCGCCGGAGTAAACCCAACCTTCGGCTGCAGCGGTGGAACATCCTGAAAAGCCAATTGCCCCTCAGGCATGGCAGCAAGGAATTTCTCCAAGAGCTTAACGACATCATCAGGCTTAACGTCCCCAAAGACCGAGACGACACCGTTTTTTGCAGTGGCAAAAGCATTATGAAATTCCGTTAATTTCTTTGAATCCAGACTCTCGACAGACTCTGGAAATCCCAGATTGCGCAAGGCATACGGGTGTTCACCAAAGAGGTTCTCGCGGACGAGATTTCTTGCCACCGAGGTGATTTGTTCGTCGTCAGCCTTGATACCGGCGAGTTGTGTGCGTTTCTCTAATTCAACCTCACGCTCGGGAAATGTCGGGTTCAGGAGGACATCAGCCAACAATTCCACACCCAACGCCAGATCGGGGCTCATGACCTCAACACCAACATTAAACGAGTTATTCCCACTATCGGAGTGGATATCACCGCCGACATTCTCGATAGTTTCAGCAATCTGCTCGGCCGTACGGGATGTAGTGCCCTTGAGGAGCGTACTGGAATACAGACGATTGATTCCATTGGTGCCGCGCGATTCCGCAAGCAATCCGCCGCGAAAGACGGCGGAGATTGAAACCAACGGCAAGCGGGAGTCCTGCTTGACCAACAGGCGGAGCCCATTAGAAAGCGTGAATTTCTGGATTTCGCCCGGCTTCGACTCGTTAATCTCCACTGCCGTGACCTTCTGTGATCCAACGGGATTCAATGAGGTGACATTAATTGCCTCAGGTTTTAAATACCGGCGCGCCACGCGTTGGACATCTTCCGCAGTCACCTTGCCAAGTTCATCAATGTAATGGCGGGTGAAATCGAGATTCCGCGCGACAAGCCAATTCGACCCTAAATCAGATGCCTTTCCACGGGCTGTGGTGAGGGCGTGTATTTGGCCCGAGAGGATGCCGCGTTTCACCCGTTCGACCTCTGTTTTCGTGACTCCCTTTTCTTTAATTTTCTCAAGTTCAGCCATCGATGCACTCTCGACCTCATCACGCTTATCTGGATCAGTGATTGCCTGCATGACAAATACGCCTTCGTTTTGCAGGTTAAACATTCCAGCGCTTACGCTATGGGCGATCTGCTTGCGTTCGCGAATCTCGCGATTCAAGCGCGAGCTATTTCCGGATCCCAGAATGCCGCTGAGAATTTCCATGGCAGGCATGTCCGGATCAGTCACACCGGGAACCCTCCATGCCATTGTCAGACGAGACAACTCAGTAGGAAACTCCTTATGGATTTCACGACGGCCGAGTTGTGGAGGCTCGGAAACAACGGTGATCGGCTCGAGTGCACGACGGCTTGCTGAAGCAAAATGTCGCGCCAAATCCTCGCGAACCTTCTCCGCATCAACATCCCCTGTTACCACAAACGTGATATTATTCGGCACGTAGCGGGTTTTGTAATAGCTCATGACATCATCCCGCGAGAGCTGGTTGTAAACATCAAGATATCCGATTACAGGGTGCCGGAGCGGACTTTCGGAAAAGACCGTCGAGAGCATGAGATGAGAGCTCTGGCGGTTCGGATCGTCGAATCCCATGGCAAACTCACGTCGGATCACTTCTTGTTCCTTTGCGTATTCCTCTTCCGGCAAGGTCGCATTTTGCATGACATCAGCGAGAATTTCCACTGCCTGAAGCGCGCCTCCCGAAGGAAGGTCTATCCAATAAACCGTCCGATCGAGTGAGGTGTAGGCATTAATGTAACCTCCGAGGTCTTGAACTTCATTGGCAATCGCGCCGGGCGGGCGGGTCTCGGTCCCTTTGAAGAGCATATGTTCGAGGATGTGCGACATACCCGCACCGAGTTTCGGCCCCTCATGAATGCTCCCGGTCGCACACCACGCCTGAACGCTAGCAACTGGAGCGCTATGGTCCTCCTCAACGATCAGTGTCATGCCATTGTCATAGGTAAAGACCTTGGCTTTTGAAATGGGAAGGGATGGGGCGGAAGGTTCAGTGGCGATTAATACAGTGGACATATTGACAATACAAAATAAGGCAAAAAGTTGATGGCGGATCATAAAATTCAGGCTCCGATTTGAAGTGTTGCGGAACTTCCTCCTGAAGGTTCCTCAGGGCGGAATGGTTCGACAAATGCTTCGTGAAAATCAAAGACGTCCCGGAAACTTTCAACGGTATCCTCCTCGGTTTTGCCAAACACTCCGGCATCAACCAGATTGAATACCAGATTACCGACATCGGCCGTCGTGTGGACCCCCCAGTAGCCAAGCACCATGAGCGCCATGGGACCAAACTCCTCAAGGGCGTGCAGACGAAATCCCTCAAGCAACTCCTCTGCCCCAACGTGCGGGCCGGTTTCCTTCCGGGCTTTTTTTCGGCGCTTGATCGCACCCTCGAGCGAGTCACGCAAAAAAACGTAGGCGTCAGCGTTGTAACGAGGATCTTTTACGGAAATTGATTCGATGGTTTCTTGGAATCCGTTCGTGGGCATCAGTTCTGAAGGTGTGGTTGGTCGGTGATGGGGACGCTGGAGGTGGACTCTCTCAAATGCTGGACTCCAAGACCCAATACAAACAGAAAAAGCACTGCGGCAACAAGCACCTGCTCCCGGCGCGTCAGCTCAAACATGAGTTGAAAGATAATCAATATCGTCACATCTGCAAGACACCCCAGAAGAAAAATTCAACTCGCCGCGCCGTGCGAAATCTTTGTCCACAGCGATTGTTTTGCATATGGCTTGAGGGGCAGAAACACTCCACTCTCTGGCCTATGGATTCGATTATTCTAACCGGATGCACCCGGGGGCTAGGGCGTGCAATGACATTTTTTTTTGCAAACCATGGCTTTGCCGTTCACGGGTGTGGCACGAGTGAAGCCTCATTGGAGGAATTGCGTTCCTCCCATCCCTTTCCTCACTCCTTTTCCCGGGTCGATCTTGCTGATGATGCTGCCGTGGCCCGCTGGGCGAAGAGCATTCTAGCTTACGGAACCCCAAAATTTCTTATCAACAACGCTGCCCGCATTGCCAGGAATGCTCCACTTTGGGAACTTTCCGCAGAAGAGATCAACACGGTCGTGGACGTGAACCTAAAGGGCTCAATTCACACGATCCGCTATTTTGTCCCAGCGATGATTGCTCAAGGAAACGGCGTGGTTGTCAATTTCAGTTCAGGCTGGGGACGCTCAACATCGCCGGCTGTAGCTATCTACTGCGCTACAAAATTCGCCATCGAAGGCCTTACCGCATCCCTTGCACAGGATCTTCCAAAGGGCCTTGCTGTAGTGGCGCTGAATCCAGGAGTCATCAACACCGACATGCTCGCCTCGTGCTTTGGGAAATCCGCCGATGATTCACCCTCCCCAGAAGAATGGGTTCAAACAGCTGGACCATTTGTGTTGGGGCTCGGCTCTAAAGACAACGGAAAATCACTCAGCGTTCCTGGATTTTCAGATTGATGAACTCTGAATGCACCAAAACCGGTGCAGCGACCTTACAATGATTGATCGGGCCCTGTGGCGTCGGGATTACCCGGTGCCGACCCCTCGGGCTTTACCACAAGACTGCGTGCGGCAGCGGCGGCAAGGCGGAGCTTGGAAAGGTTTTGCTTGGTGAGTGAGGTCTGGGGATTGCGGATAGCTTCGAGGTTTTGGGCTTTTATCTCCTCGTAGATTTCCCCGCGGAAAATCGGGATGCTTTTCGGCGCCTCGATGCCAATCCGGACAACATCGCCATCGATCCGCTTGATGAGCAACACCACATCATCACCAATCTGGATCTTTTCATTAACTTTTCGTGAAAGCGTGAGCATTATTTGGGTCTTTCGTAGCTCAAGCGGTTTCGTCGATCAGAACGTGCGCTGTGGAATAATCCTGATAGTTTGTCAGGAGCACTTGTTTGCCCACGCGGTTTCTGCGGTTGATGATAATTGGCGCAGCAAGGTTGAGAGTGACCTTTTGCGGTTCAAAGGACTTAATGGTCGCCACATTAAGGATGAGAGGATTGCTGTCCTGCCCCTTGAGCCCAAGCAACTCGGCATCCTCGTCATTGATATTCAGTTTGTAATTTTCAACAAATCCGACCGGTTCTAGGGCGGGAATCTGAATGCTGTCACCTTCAAGGGAATGGAGAACAACAAAAGGAAGCGACTCGGGGTCGACTATGAGTTGGAACCTTTTGAAGTCAGGCAACCCAATCAAGCCCTCAGGCATGAGGAATTGATTATTTGATTCATCAGGGATGAACTCCTGCTGACCTGAAACCGATGCTTCTACAAACATTGAGTGCGGAATAAATACGAATCAGCGTACGTAGTCCAGCAAAGAAGTGTTTTGGATTCTGGCACCACTTTGAATTGCCGCCTCGTAGGCTAACTGGGCGCGGTTCAAACGCACCGAGGCATCGGCAAAATCGACATCCGCATCAACGGAGATGAGGCGCTCGGATTGCTCGTAGCGCTTCTCCATATCCTTCATGACGGTCTCCAGGCGATATTGGATCGTGCCTTGACGGGAGAGAGTGGAGAGGATGGTGTCCTCCATTTCCTGAAGACCTCCGATGCGTTGAAAGGTAGAAGCAGAGCTGATCGACGAGGTGATCTCAATATTTTCGCCTCCGGGAGTTTTGGTCAGCGATACCTTGTCACCATCAATCTTGCTGACAAAGTAAGTCCCGGAATCAAGGCCCGAACCTTCGCCTGTAGCGAGCGTGAGGATGATCTTGTCGCCAGTCTTGAGATCATGATCTGAAGGCAAAAGAATTTCTGAGGTGGAATTTGCAACCGTAGCAGTTGTTGCTTCAAAATCAGTTTCCAGCCCCCCACCCGTTCGAATTGCCGATACCTCCTCGGAATCATTCGAGGACATCGCATCCCGCAGACGGATCATTTCATTGAGGATACCTGCGATCGATCCATTTTCCGATGCAGTGGTGGAGGCAGAAATCGTCATCGACTCCCCTTCGCCTATATGCATTAAAGCCTCACTGGAGCTACCGTTGTAGGCAACCGCTGAGATTTGAGTGCCCGCAGATTGCTCAGCGCTGAAAGGTACTTGCAAGGTGCTTTCGCCTGAGAAGAGGTAAGACCCGCGGAGCTTTGTGTTGCCGAGGTTCACCCCCTGCTGAATGAGTTGATCAATCTCGGCGGCTTTAGCTTTGTACTCCTGCTCGGAGGTTGCTCCACTGATGTTGGCGGAGAGTTCCGAGGAGCGGACGAGGAGGTCTTTGAGTTGCTCCAAGGTGGAGAAGGTGACCTGGCTTTTCTCCAATCCGTCGGTCGCATTGCGGTAGAATTGCTGGTTTTGCTTCTTCTCGGTACGGAGATTGAGCACACGCTGCATGGCTGGCGCATCGTCGCTGGGAGCAGAAATACGCTGACCGCTGCTCAATTCAACTAGAGCCTTGTTCTGCTGGGCCCCGAGAGATTGCAGACGGCCAAGGAGCGTGTCCGAGATGGAATTGAAGGTGACTCTCATAGCTTATTTTTAAATTAGCCTATTCCGAGGCGATTGACAATTTGATCCAAAAGGGTGTCGATAATATTAATATGGCGGGCGGACGCCTGGAAGCTCCGCTGGAATTTCATCATGTCCGTGACTTCTTCATCCTGCGACACGCCGCTATATTGGTCACGTGTCTCGAGAGCCATTTTCTCGCTGAGTTCCTGATCTTCAAGGCGGATATTGGTGGTATTCAGTTCCTGAGCGAGGACAGTCACGATGGAGTTGAAGTTGCCTGCGAAGGAGCCATCGAACTGGCTAAGTTGTGAAAATGAAACGAGGTCGCCTTCAACGTTGATTTCTTGAAATACTATGCTTGTGTCCCCATCCACATCGCTCAATCCGACAGCTATCGAATCACCATTGGAATCAACTAATGTTATTAAGGTATCTCCAGATGCGCTTGTTGTGAGTTCTGAAATTATGTAGGACTCAGTTACAGATAATGTTGAGCCGTCAGGCAAATTATTAAAGGCGACAGTTTGACCAACAGAAAAACCGGTTGGGTCATCCAGTATTAGCTGGCCCCAAAAATTACCATTTTCGGAATCAAATGCTTCTGCGTCAATGGATGAGGTCTTGGATTCGCTTGATTGAGTCAACAAAACCACCTCTGTATCGCCATCAATGGATGAGATACCCACGCCAATAATTGGATTCCCATTAATGTCATTAAACTGATAGACTGTGGTTCCTGCTGTATCACCATCAGTCAAGAGAGCACCTGTTGTGGCATCCACAGTAAGAGTCGACACTGTATAGACAACATCTTCTTCAAAGGCTGAACCTTCCGGAAGATTGGTGAACTTTACTTGATCCCCGCTACTAAAGGAAGCAGTATCCGCCAGAACAAAATCCCCATAGAATTCTCCACCAAAAGTAATTGAACTAACTAAGCTGGTTGTATTAGAGACTTCACCAACTTGTTTAATTGTGGGAGTAAAAGATCTATCAAGGGCGTAAATGTCATCTTCTGTGATTTGAAGATCGGTCCCATCCGGCTTCAATATACTGAATGTTCCATTTGTATTTTTTTGCAGAGTATACACCAATTTACTGTCAAGAGTCTCGTCAGCAGTATCTGGTGGCAATGCTGTAAACTGAATTTCATCCCCATCGCTGAACGTATCATCCGGGAATGAGAATTCCGTTATGTATGGAACAATCCTTGGCGACAAAGCACTTTCAGCGTTCAGTTCCTCGTATTCTGTAACAGTTGTGATCGGCGAAGTGGCTGTAATTTCATCTAAGTAGATAGCCTCATCCTCATCACTTTTAAGTGAGAATGAAGTATCTGAAATCTT
>CALAPX010000154.1 GCA_937888355.1 uncultured Spartobacteria bacterium | reverse complement strand
ATGGTCAAGACATTGCCTCTGCCAGCAGGCTATAAGCCGACGACCGCTGAATTAAAGGAGTTATTTCAGCCAGCGGAATTGAAGGGAATGTTGCCAGACGGTGCAATGTTCATCGACGCAAAGGAAATCGCACTCGAGGGATCACCCGCAGGAATGCTTGTGTTTGATCAGACGCAGCAGAGGCTGGATATCAAGCTGAAGATGAGGATGACGCAGTTTGTCGTCCTACACGGTAACGCGATGGTTTTCCTGCAGTTTATGTTCGTGGACATGCCAGATTCTGGATCATCACTTGACGATTTACAGAAGCAGTTTCTGCCTACATTCAAGATCATTGCCAATACATACGTATGGAACGACCGATACAAATAGGGATCGAACAAGGCGGTGGACTCAACGCGCTACCGCGCGTGAGTCACCTTTAACGTTCGACCCAAAAATGAAACCAACAGCAACAGTCGCACTACCAACGTCGGCCCCTGAAGCAGTCCTCGCATATGTTCAGAGTGAAGTTGAGGCGTCTTACGAGCACGTAGACATAACCTACGAACTGCGAGACGACATTTCACACCCGATCGCGACGAGCTTTGCACGCAATGGAACCGATCTTGGGAGTATCGACGGGGATCGCGACGCTCCCTCCATTGCAGTAATCACCGGAATCCATCTGGCGGCGAACAAAGCCTTCCGGACAGCGCCTAACGATTGACCCCGTTCACTCCTCGTATGAAGAAGAAGCTCACGATCACGATAATCTCTTTGTCTGCTGTTGCAGCCTTGGTTCTGCTCTTTCCGTTTCGAACGGCGATGATGAAGGTCCCAGGTAAGACGGATTCAACGGCAAGTCTCGGCCCCACATTCATTTTCGCCAATCCCGACAAGGCAGCGATCTACAAGGCAATCTTCGAAGAGGACTACCCGGGCCCTTACACATACTCCCACGGCCTACAGTCGAAGCTGGACTATGGCCGAACTCTGGCCTTGATGACACCATTTGTTGCAGGAGCTCTCGCATGCTTTTTCTGGCTTCAGAAGCTGGAATGAACCGCAAGGTCGAACAAGTCAGTGGTGGCAACAGGCTACTCGTTCCGCGTCGACATGACCCTCTAAACTCACACACTCAACCCTGTTTCGAAGCGGCGCTCCCGGTAGCCTGTGCCACACTTCGGACGTTCGACACAAAATCATGAAGAGACCTGAGATAATCACGGTGATCGTCGCGATCGCCCTAATTGGAGCGTTTATTGGCGGATTAAAGCTGTCTGGAGGCCAGAAGGATGCTGCCCAATCCCGCGTGGCCGAACTTGAGCAACAGATCGCCAGCAGAGACCAGACCATTGCGGATTCCGAGGACGAGATCTCGAATCTGACAAACTCGCGCAACACCATTGAGAAGAAGGTGGAATCGCTGGAGGCAGAACTCGGTCAGAAGGAGACGGAGATCACTAAAGTGAAATCGGAGTTGGATGCAGCCAAGAAGGCTGTTGCTGTCTTAGAGGAGAAGGAACGCCAGCGATTGGCAGGTGTGGCGGCGGCTCCGCCGAACGAAATTGCATTCTCTGATCCACGTGGAGCGGTTACCGTGGAGATTTTGCAAGTCATCACCGGGAACCAGACCGTGGCGAAGGCCAAGCTCCACCAGCACACGGTTAATGGGCTTCGGGAACAAGGGAAACAAGTGATCTATTTTGAGGTCAAGATCACGAACAATAAGTTTGATGGCGAGCTATACGCTGATATGTATCACTTTAAGCTCGAATCAACGAAGGGCGACACCTTCTCCGTAGAGCAAACACGCGACTACATTCGCGGGGATCTTCATCAGGGTCGATCAGCAAGGGGTGGAATCGCCTTTGCGATTTATCCTGATTCAGTGCCGCACATCCTTCGCTATGACACTGGGTTACGGGATGGCTTCGGCAATGAGCTTGAAGCTGTCTCTCCGAATTTACGCGAGGCCTTTCGTGCCAAATAATTTCTACCCAGATACTAATCTATGACGTCTAGCGAGAAGCTTCAGAGATGGTTTGTCGAACCGCTTCGTGTGCTGAAGGAGATTCCGAATGGCGATGGGGCTTTCGTTGCCTTGTCCATCGGATGCCAGCTCTGCGAGCGATTCTACCGCGCAAAAACGGGGACTCAGGAGGTGCAGGACGGGATTCCCTTCCAAGAAGAGGCGGGCCGCGCTTTGGGGGTGGGTGAAGACCGCTTCAAGCGATTTTGGAAGGCGTTTCGACACGGCATGCAGCATCAAGGCTCTCCGAAGACCTATCAGCAAGGTGGCATCGACTACAAGTGGCGCATTTCGTCGAGCTACAACGTCGTGCCAGACGAGGTGGTGATTGATCCGACGACCACTGTGATTCAGATTGATCCGTGGAAGTTTGCTGAGGACATGATCCTTCGATTTGTGGCAGAGCCGGATGTCCTAGATGACGCGATATCCCACGCGTTCGGTGACGTCTACCAAGAAAACTAATCGTCGAACAAGGCGTAGCTCCTAACACCTGCCTCGCCGCGAGTTCGATCATCCATGGCCATTCAAGCTTCATCCCGCGATCGAGGCCGCGCCCTCGGGCAGGTGTAGGAGGACTCTGACGTTCGGCAACAAATGCATCCAACAGAACAAATCACTATCGGCATGTGAATCTTTACTAAGTTCAGACAAGTGGCGGTATTCCTTCTCGTCGAGCTAAGCGGTGAAATAAACGCTAAAATAGCCCTGTACATGTATCAAAGAAAAAGTCGTTTGTCCATTTACAAGCAAGGAGAACTTATC
>CALAPX010000153.1 GCA_937888355.1 uncultured Spartobacteria bacterium | reverse complement strand
AATCTCGTGCTACAATTGGCCAACTGTCCAGCCTGCGTAGCCAACAAAAATCCTCAATCCATTTTCCCACCCCTCACGGTCTGAACTGCCACCCACCGCACCAAATGCACGAAAAGCAAGAAGTGATGCGCTCTCACGCCACTGGATGCTTGCAAGAAGCATTGTTCCGGCATCCACAGGACCTCCGAAATAGACTGGGATATCCGGCTTCTCCTCCTGCTTAAAAACGTCTACCGGTCTATTTAAAACAAAGCCAACCGCGCCATCCTCGGCACTGTATTGAGAAAGAAATACGATCGAGCGGCGGAAGTTGGGATCCCTTAGTGAAGGGTGCGCCACCAACAGGGAGCCTACGAGGTTATCGAACGTGTTCATGGAGATTTCTATAGCACGCTTTCCAATAAGCCAAAACACAAACGCCGCCCCTTATAATGGGACGGCGTTTTTGATCAAAACTAAAGAATCCCCTCTTAGATCAAGAGAGTGACTCACCAAGCGTGTAGCGAGTGAACCGGCGAATGACGATATTTTCCCCGAGTTCAGCAATTTTGGATGCCACGAGGTCCTTAATGGAAATTTCAGGATTCTTGATGAACGCCTGCTCCATAAGACAAATTGTTCCAAAATATTTATCGATTTTACCATCGACAATTTTATCAACAATATTGGCGGGTTTGCCCTGCACTTGAGCCGCAGCAATCTCTTTTTCTCGAGCAACAACGTCCTCTGGTACCTCATTGCGATTTACATACAAAGGATGCGATGCAGCGATGTGCAATGTCACATCCTTGACGAAATCACGGAAAATTTCGTTTTTCGCCACAAAGTCGGTCTCACAATTGATTTCAACGAGTACGCCGACCTTCCCTTGCATGTGAATGTAGGAGGCGACAATACCGTCCTTGGCTGCTCGGTCTGCTTTTTTGCCGGCACTGGCGATGCCTTTTTTACGAAGGATATCTTCGGCTTGCTTGAGATCTCCACCGGCTTCAGTGAGTGCTTTTTTGCAATCCATCATTCCCGCGTTAGTTTTATCGCGGAGTTCCTTGACGAGTGCTGCTGAGATTTCTGACATGGTAAAGTTAAGAGAGCGGTCTGATCGGGCTGAATTTATTGATTGATGGTTACTCGGCGACAGCAGCCAACTCGGGTAAACGGGTTTTGGCGGACGTGCCTTTGCCTTCCAGAACTGCTTCGACAAGTTTCGACAAGATCACACGAATAGCACGGATAGCATCGTCATTGCCCGCGATAGGGTAATCGATCTTCTCCGGATTGCAGTTTGTGTCGACGATAGCAATGATCGGGATTCCAAGACGGTTGGCTTCTGCCACCGCAATTTCCTCACGGACGGTATCGATTACCACCATGGCATCGGGAAGTTTTTCCATTTCGATGAGCCCGCCAAGGTTGTGCATGATTTTAGTTCCTTCCCGGCGAATGGATGATGCCTCAGCCTTTCTGATACGGGCAAAAGCCGGAGATTTTTCCAGGGCTTGAATTTCCTTCAAGCGCGAGACACTGCGACGGATAGTTGTGAGGTTTGTCAAAGTACCTCCAAGCCACCGCTGGTTCACATAAAACTGGCCGGTTGTCTCCGCAGCCTCTTTGACTGCTTCCTGAGCTTGTTTCTTGGTGCCAACAAAGAGAATTTTCTTCCCTCCGCGAACTACATCGCGAAGGAAATCCGCAGCCGTTTGTAGTTGGTCAATCGTGAGACCCAAATCGATGATATAAATCGAGTTTTTCTCCTCTAGGATGTAATCTCGCATCTTCGGATTCCATCGCTTTGTCTGGTGGCCATAATGAACGCCTGCTTCAAGCAGTTCCGTCATGAGTTCGACGTTCGGTTGTGTTGCTGATTCTTCTGACATGGTGTGGGTATATATTAGCTGGCGGCTTGTTGTGACTCTTGAGTGGCAGACTCTCCAACAGGCTCGCCAAGTTGGGAGATTTCAATATTACGGTTGGTTTCAAAGCCCGTTCCCGCAGGGATGAGATACCCCATGATTACGTTCTCCTTGAATCCGCGGAGGTGATCCACCCTGCCAAGTGTGGCCGCCTCAGTCAAGACCCGCGTGGTATCCTGGAAGGATGCAGCGGAGATGAAGCTATCAGTTTCGAGAGCGGTTTTTGTGATGCCAAGAAGAACCGGGCTAGCCTCGGCAGGCATACCTCCCTTCGCAATTGTTGCATCATTTTCTGCTTCGAACGCAAGGCGATCGACTTGGTCGCCCCAAAGGAGCGTTGTATCACCTTGTTCAGTGATTTTTACCTTGCGAAGCATTTGACGAACGATGATCTCAATGTGTTTGTCATTAATTTCAACGCCCTGGAGACGATAAACCTCTTGGACTTCGTTGAGGAGGTGCTCTTGCAACTCCTGAGGACCGCAGATTTCGAGAATTTCATGCGGGACAACTGGACCATCGGTCAGTTGCTGACCTTTTTTAACGAAATCACCTTTGTAAACAATGATGTGTTTGTTGAGAGGAATGAGATGTTCCTCCTCAGCACCACTTTCTGGATCTTTAACGATCAAGCGGCGCTTGGCTCGCACTGTGCCACCGATTTCAACCATCCCATCGATTTTGGCAATGTCAGCGGCATCCTTTGGACGACGAGCCTCGAACAGCTCGGCAACACGCGGTAGACCACCAGTGATGTCCTTTGTCTTTCCGATTTTACGCGGGGTTCGGGCAACACGCTGACCGGCGGGAACTTTGGCCCCCTCCTTAACCTCGATATGGGCGCCAGCGGGAATTGAATAACTTGCCAGAACATTCTTGGCCTCATCGACAACCAAGATCTGAGGGTGCAAATCCTCTTTGTGCTCAATAACCACATTTCCGCGCACTCCAGTGGACTCGTCCACCTCTTGGCGGATTGTCACCCCTGGGATCATATCGCGAAACTCGATACGGCCCGCTTTCTCGGTGATAATTGGAACGTTGTACGGATCCCACTGCACGATCGTCTGGCCTTTTTTGACACTTGAGCCGTCAGACACGGAGATCACGGAACCAATAACAATGTTGTAGCTCTCGAGTTCGCGTCCATCGGAATCCTTCAATGCAAGCGTTCCGTTTTTATTCAGAACAACGAAGGTGTTTTCGATGGTCTCCACAACCTTGAGATCATTGAATTGGATGGTTCCAGAATTCTTTGTTTTAATGATCGGTTGCTTGAATGTCTGGCTCGCGGCACCACCGACGTGGAAGGTTCGCATCGTCAACTGGGTACCGGGCTCTCCAATGGATTGTGCGGCAATAATGCCAACCGCCTCACCGAGTTTGATCATGCCACCTGTGGAAAGGTTGCGGCCATAGCACTTGATACAAATTCCTCTTTTTGCTTCGCATGTGAGAGCAGAACGAATCTTGAGCTGTTCGTGACCGATCTTTTCCAACTTCGCAGCAATATCCTCATCAACAAGTTGATCCTTCTTAATTACAGCCTTTGAATTAATCGGATCCTTGACGGTTTCACAGCTTATGCGACCGATAATACGGGTTGAAAGATTAACGACCTCTTCGTCGCCCTCATAGATCGGACGAACGACAATACCATTATCAGTCCGACAGTCTTCGAGTCTGATGATAACATCCTGTGCTGCATCAACAAGTTTTCGAGTAAGGTACCCAGAATCAGCTGTCTTGAGCGCGGTATCAGCAAGTCCTTTACGGGCTCCGTGTGCGGAAATAAAGTATTCCAACACAGTAAGACCCTCACGGAAATTCGCGGTGATCGGCTGCTCGATGATTTCACCCGAGGGCTTGGCCATCTGTCCGCGCATTCCAGCGAGCTGTTTTACTTGAGTTCTGTTACCGCGGGCACCGGAGTCGACCATCATGAACACCGGGTTCATTTCCCGCTTATTGTCATTGTATTCAAGTGTTCGGAAGAGAGCGTTTGCAATTTCCTCACCGGTATGAGTCCAAATATCTTGGACCTTATTCTTACGCTCGCCATCGGTGATGATACCACGACGGTATTGTTTCTCGACCTCGCTGATTTCCTTGTAGGCTTTTTCTAGGAGTTGGGTCTTCTCAGCTGGAATCATCATGTCGTTGATTCCGATGGAAATACCAGCACGTGTTGCTTCGCTGAAGCCAAGTTCCTTGAGGCGATCGAGTGTTTCGACAGTCTCCTGCTGGCCTGATGCTTTATAACAACGCCAAATGATGTCCGAGAGCTGCTTCTTGCCGCAGACCTTATTATAGAACCCGAGGGCTTTAGGCCAAATCTGGTTAAATACCACACGACCGGCTGTTGTTTCAATAATGCGCGCTTCGGAATCACCGTAAACAGTCTGGATGCCAAGATCAGGGTTTTGGAAACGGATCCGTGTGTGTGTTCTGACAGCGCGCTCTGCGAGCGCCAATTCAACGTCGTCAGGATTGGCGAAAAGCGGTAGCCGCTTGTCCGGATCGGCATCTTCACCACGGGGCTTCTGTGTGAGGTAGTAACACCCAAGCGGAATGTCCTGCGAAGGAGTCGTGATCGGCTTTCCACTTGATGGTGAAAAGATGTTATTTGGTGCCAACATCAGCATCCGTGCCTCAAGCTGGGCCTCTACGGAAAGCGGCACGTGGACTGCCATCTGGTCGCCATCAAAGTCGGCATTGTAAGCGGTACAAACCAATGGGTGGACACGGATTGCCTCACCTTCGATAAGGATCGGTTCGAATGCTTGGATCGAGAGACGGTGCAATGTCGGAGCGCGATTCAAAAGAACCGGATGCCCCTTGGTGACCTCTTCAAGAATATCCCAAACCTCAGGAGTTTTACGCTCGATGAGTTTCTTCGCGCTTCGAACTGTATGAACATATCCGAGTTCTTTAAGTCGGCGGATAATGAACGGCTCGAACAAAACAAGCGCCATCTTCTTAGGAAGACCACACTGGTTGAGCTTGAGTTCTGGACCGATCACGATTACTGAGCGACCGGAATAATCGACGCGCTTTCCGAGCAAATTCTGACGGAAACGCCCTCCTTTGCCCTTGAGCATGTCGCTGAGAGACTTGAGTGGACGATTTGCAGCACCTGCGACAGCGCGACCATGGCGACCATTGTCAAAAAGGGCATCAACCGACTCTTGAAGCATGCGTTTTTCATTGCGAATGATTACTTCCGGTGTTTTGAGTTGCAACAGGGTGCGGAGACGGTTGTTGCGATTGATAACACGGCGGTAAAGATCGTTGAGATCGGAAGTCGCAAAACGCCCTCCTTCAAGGGGCACGAGTGGACGCAGGTCAGGTGGAATGACCGGCAGCACACTGAGAATCATCCACTCCGGACGAGTCTTGGACTCGGCGAACCCTTGGGTAAGTTTCAAGCGCTTGGCGAACTTTTTACGAAGCTGCTTGCTCTTGGTCTTTCCCATGGCTTCTACGATCTCCTTTTGGAGCTCGGCGAGGTCAATATTGGCAAGAATCTTCTGGATTGCTTCAGCACCCATGCCAGCGGTGAATTCTTCACCATATTGCTCCTCGGCATCACGGAATTCAGCCTCAGTCAATAATTGGGATTTTTCCAGCGGGGTGCTACCAGGATCTATAACAATATAATCCTCATAATAGAGGACACGCTCGAGTTGGCGGGATGTCATGTCGATCATGAGTCCCAAACGCGATGGCATACACTTGTAAAACCAAATGTGTGATACTGGCACAGCGAGGTCGATATGGCCCATGCGTTCACGACGGACGCGCGAGAGGGTAATCTCGACACCGCAACGATCACAGATCACCCCTTTATGCTTGATGCGCTTGTATTTTCCGCATGAGCACTCCCAATCGCGCGTTGGCCCGAAGATGCGCTCGCAGAACAAGCCTCCTTTTTCAGGCTTGAATGTGCGATAGTTAATGGTCTCAGGATTCTTGACCTCTCCTTTGCTCCAGCTGCGCATGGCATCGGGGGAGGCAACCGTGATGGCGACCTCGTCAAATCCAACTGGTTTTGTTTCACCGATTGCTTCGCGGAAGTTGATCTCTTTCATGTTATAAATGATTCAGCGGTTGATTGATGATGGGGAAATCAGGCGATTCCCTCAGTCAAGCTGGGTTTTTGGCCACCGACTTTGACGTCTAGGCCAAGCCCTTGCATTTCCTTAATAAGAACGTTGAATGACTCAGGGGTTCCCGCCTCTAGCGAGTTGTCTCCTTTTACAATGCTCTCGTAAATGCGTGTACGGCCGGCCACGTCATCGGATTTAACGGTGAGGAGTTCCTGGAGCGTATATGCTGCTCCATAGGCTTGGAGCGCCCAGACCTCCATCTCGCCGAAACGCTGGCCACCATATTGAGCCTTGCCACCAAGTGGTTGCTGCGTGACGAGGCTGTATGGCCCAACCGCGCGGGCGTGGATCTTGTCGGCAACAAGGTGTCCGAGCTTAAGCATGTAGATGTAACCGACCACGACTTGTTGGTCGAATTCGTCACCGGTGAGACCATCGTAAAGCGTGGCCTTGCCGTTTTCGTTGATCCAAGTGAAACCTTCGACTTTTTTTGCCTCTTTAAGGTATTCTCGGATCTTGGATTCTGGAATGCCGTCAAACACAGGGGTAGCCACCTTGAACCCTAGGGCCTTTGCGGCCACACCTAGGTGTGTTTCAAGAACCTGCCCGACGTTCATGCGGCTTGGCACGCCAAGCGGGTTCAGCACGATATCGACGGGTGTGCCGTCCGCTAGGAAAGGCATGTCTTCTTCTGGTACAATCTTAGCAACGACACCCTTGTTTCCGTGACGACCAGCCATCTTATCACCAACGCTTAGCTTACGCTTACTAGCGATGTATACTTTGACCTGTTTGATGATACCTGGATCAATGTCATCACCGCTTTCGATGCGGCCGAGGTTCTGGTCACGATCATTTTCGAGATCCACGAATTTGTGCTCAAACTGACCAATGATTTCATGAATCTTGTTACGGATCGGACTAGGATCGATCTCAACGTGATTGTACACACTGGCAAGCTTGCGAAGGAGTTGCTTGGTAATCTTACGGTTAGCCGGAATGATAATCTCACCGGTTTGGGCGTTGACCACGTCGAGAGGGATTTTTTCGTTGAGAAGGATGTTTGAAAGGGCCGCCGTAAGCTGCTCATGCAGGTCATCTTGGCTCTTCTTGAAGTCCTCAAGGATCATTTTCTGCTGACGTTTGGATTCCGCAGGCGTCATCTTGGTCCGCTGAACCTCCTTTTTAGAGGAAACCTTGACATCCATGACGATGCCATAAGTGCCCGAAGGGACTGTCAGCGAGGTATCTTTAACGTCTGCTGCCTTCTCACCAAAGATCGCTCGGAGCAAACGCTCCTCGGGAGCAAGTTCGGTTTCGCTTTTGGGAGTAATCTTGCCGACAAGAATATCGCCGGGTTTGACTTCAGCTCCGATACGAACAACTCCGTCACTACCAAGGTTCTGCAATGCCTCTTCACTTACATTTGGGATATCACGAGTGATTTCCTCTGGGCCAAGTTTGGTGTCGCGGGCTCCAATCTCGAATTCATCAATATGAATCGATGTGTAGATATCCTCTTTAACAACACGCTTAGAAATGAGGATGGCGTCCTCGAAGTTATATCCATTCCATGGCATGAACGCGACGAGGACGTTGCGACCGAGTGCCAATTCTCCATCCTCTGTATTCGGTCCATCGGCAATAACGTCGCCTTTCTTGATAGTCTGACCTTTTTTGACGATTGTCTTTTGGTTGATACACGTACTCGCATTTGAGCGCATGAACTTGCGCAACTCGTAAACATGAACACCATTTTCTGGGTCGTGTTTGATCTTTTTCTTGCCTTCAGGAAGTTTCCCGTCCTTTGTTACCACAATGTGGGTAGCGGTGACCGATGCAACCTTTCCGGCCGCCTCGGCGCAGATGACCGCGCGGGAGTCGCGGGCCACACGGCCCTCAATACCTGTTCCCACGATCGGGGAATCGGACACAAGCAATGGCACACCTTGACGTTGCATGTTCGATCCCATCAACGCACGGTTCGCATCATCGTGCTCAAGAAACGGGATCAAACCGGCCGCAACAGACACCAATTGCTTGGGCGATACGTCCATGTATTGGATACTGGATGGCTCAACCTCGAGGAAATCCCCACGGTAGCGGGCAGAAATCTTCTCACCATTGAGATTCCCCTTCGCATCCATCGGAGAGTTCGCTTGGGCGATGTAGAAATTCTCATCACGATCACCGCTGAGGTATTCGACCTCATCAGTCACGCGACCATTAGCAACCTTGCGGTAAGGTGTTTCAATAAAGCCAAATTCATTAATTCGGGCAAATGTGCTTAATGAGCTGATAAGACCGATGTTTGGACCTTC